>DKPS01000177.1 GCA_002471345.1 Saprospiraceae bacterium UBA7328 | reverse complement strand
TGACTCCTAATCCTCAAGGACTTTCAATACCAACTTACCCATCTTTTCTCCAGAAAATAGTCTTTTAAAAGTATCATAGAAATTGTCAATTCCTTCATACACATCTTCCTTGCTTTTCAACTTGCCTTGAGCCATCCACATTCCCATTTCCATAGCTGCTTTACCGTAGTCCTGAGCATAATCCATAACCACCATTCCAGTCATGGATGCTCTGTTCACAAGTAGAGCCAAATAATTAGAAGGTCCTGTGACATTTTCTTTATTGTTGTATTGTGAGATTGCCCCGCATATTACAATTCTTGCCTTCATATTTATTCTTGCCAAGGCTGCATCTAAGATCTCTCCTCCTACATTGTCAAAATAAACATCTATCCCTTTTGGCAATTCTCTCTTTATTCCGGCATGGATATTTTCATTCTTGTAATCAATTACTCCATCAAAACCAAGCTCCTCCTTCATATACTTACACTTCTCTGGACCACCAGCTATTCCTACGACTTTACATCCTTTAATTTTAGCAATCTGACCTACTACACTACCTACTGCTCCTGCTCCTCCTGAAACCAAAACGGTTTCTCCCTCTTTAATCTTTCCTACTTCTAATATTCCAAAATATGCAGTCATCCCTGGCATCCCCAAAGTACCTATATATGTGGGCATTGGTGCTAAACTAGCATCCACACTATAATAACCCTGACCATCGGTAAGGCTATACTGTTGTACTCCTCCCCAGCCACTTACAACATCACCTACTTTAAATTTTGGGTGTTTTGATTCAATTACTTCACCTATGGATCCTGCTCTCATCACCTCACCTATTTGTACCGGAGGAATATATGATCTTACATCATTCATCCACCCTCTCATGGCAGGGTCAAGAGAAATAAAATGATTCTTGATCAACATTTGCCCTTCTCCAACAGCTGGCAATTCACTTGATTCCAAAGTCCAAGTATTTTCATCTGGCATTCCTACTGGCCTCTTGGCTAATTTTACTTGCTTGTTCAAGGTCATTATTTTTTATTTACACAAATGTGATTTGTTCTTTCGTTAAATGTGGTATTTCATTAAATGACAAAACATTAAAGCCTTGTTCTGAATAATGAAAATGAGATAACGAAGTATTCCTTATGGAGTCATTAAGATTTGCAATAGTCCGTCCATTTTCTAGCCCTAAAGCAATACCTATCACAGATCCAATAGTACCTCCAGAGGTATACACCGCAACATTTTCTCTACCTTGTAAACTTTGAAAAATGGTATCTACAGCTGCTTTCACTCCCTTTTTCCATTGATCATATGGTTCTACATCAGGATGATCTACTACGATTTTTTCGTCCATCCAATCAGCCATAAACAGTCTAAAAATTCTCAAAGAATTTCGATGCTTCAGGGTTGGATCTAAATCCATTTCTCTTCTCCACCCCTCTACTTCTGGATAGATATCCTGAATTTCATTGTGCTTCACTCTGAGCGCTTCTGGTCCATTGTGTTCTTTTAGTCCATCCAAGAATACAGGCTCATTCCGATTATTCATCGGCAACTGCTCCATTGAATGGTTAAATGTCTGTGCGTGCCTCTTCAGAGGGCCTACAAAGACCTGATCAAATCTGATTCCTTCTTTGTTGAAATACCTACCTAAAGACTTGCTCTGCTCTATTCCAAAATCTGATAGATTGTCATAATCATCAGACATATAAGAGGCTTGAGCATGCCTGATAAAAACCAATTTACTCATTTAAACCTGTGCTCTTTCCATTACTTGATTAACGGTATTTCTTCCTAACTGGAACATATGTACTTCATCTGGTCCATCTGCTAGTCTTAATGTTCTAGATCCTGCATAAGCCGCAGCAAGGAAAGTATCCTGACTTACTCCCATGCCTCCATGTGCCTGTATCGCTCTGTCCAAAACTGCACATGCCATATTAGGTGCTATAATCTTAATCATAGCAATAAGGTCTTTGGCCTCCTTGTTGCCAGCAGTATCCATTTTATCTGCTGCAGATAATGTAAGAAGTCTTGCTTGCTCGATTTCACATCTTGATTTAGCAATATCTTGTCGTATACTGCTAAATTTAATTAATGGACGACCAAAAGCTTGTCGTTCAGATACTCTTCTACACATTAATTCTAAAGCTCTTTCAGCTACTCCTACAAGTCTCATGCAATGATGTATTCTTCCAGGTCCTAATCTGCCCTGGGCAATCTCAAATCCTCTTCCTTCACCTAATATTAGATTCTCAGCAGGTACTCTTACATTATTCAATCTTACCTCAGCATGCCCCTCAGGGCTATCATCATAACCAAACACATTCATGTGTCTCACTATTTCTACTCCAGGAGTATCAGTAGGCACAAGAATTTGACTTTGCTGCATATGCTTAGGTGCATCAGGAGCTGTCTTTCCCATTACAATGGCAATCTTACAATGCTCACTCATCATTCCAGATGACCACCATTTTCTTCCGTTCAAAATATAATGATCGCCATCCTTTCTTATTGATGTCTGAATATTAGTAGCATCAGAAGAGGCCACATCAGGTTCTGTCATTAAAAATGCCGACCTGATTTTTCCAGCCATAAGAGGCTTCAACCATTTTTCCTGTTGTTCTGGTGAACCGTATTTAGCCAAAACTTCCATATTCCCTGTATCAGGAGCACTACAATTAAATACTTCTGAAGCAAATCTTAGCTTTCCCATTTCTTTTGCCAATGGCGCATATTCTAGATTACTAAGCCCAGGACTCAAGTCACCATAATCTTTTGGCAAGAACAGATTCCATAAACCCTCCGATCTAGCCTTCTCTTTTAAAGCTTCAAACCCTGGCCACTGTGTCCATAAAGTGTCTCGGTTCTTGTAGTAGTTAATAATTTCATTCTCTAATGGATAAAGATGAGTATCCATAAAGCCCTTTACTTTCTTTATGTTCTCCTTAGTCTTATCACTGTATTCGAAATTCATCTGGAAGATTTTATTGGATTTCAAATATATGCCGAGATCAATAACATGTGCCTATCTCACTGAAATGTTATCTAAGTTTAAGTTTAAGTTTCAGGTGAGAATAAACATGCATTGACATTAGAACACTGGACTTTTAAAAAATAAAATTGGAATTTAAATGAATGACTTGTTACTTTTACGCTATGGATGAACAAGAAGATAAAGTAATCTCTTTTGAGCTTTTGGGTTTAACTTTTCCAGTAAAAGTGGCCTTGTTTTTTCGGTTAGTTCCTATAATTTGGATATCAGAACTCATCCTACTTTTTGCCTCAATATTTTTCTTTGATTATCAAATGACTAATGCTGATATGCCCGGAGGCCTTATCAGTGGTATTCTTCTTACTTACCTTATTCACCTACTTATAGATTAGGTCTTCATCTATTTTGCTATTTTGCCAGCATGAGATATGCCGTGCCATTCAAAAAGAATACATTCTTCATTCTAGGGCTCATATTGTTAGTTTCCTGTTCTGATCAAAATAAGGAAGTCAGCAAAAACTCCATTGTAGAAAAAGAAGATTCTCCTCAAAATATTGAAAGGAATCTAGATAAAATTGCCTACTATGGTGATTTACATATCCATACTAGCTGGTCATTTGATGCCTTTATTTATAACAACAGAACTTCTCCGGATGATGCATATCGATTTGGTAAAGGTGAAGCTATAGATTTTTC
>DKPS01000173.1:36857-37105 GCA_002471345.1 Saprospiraceae bacterium UBA7328 | reverse complement strand
AAAATCTCTTGGCCAAGAGTATGATGAAGAAAGAGGAGCCATGGTGAAAGCTATGTTGATAGCCGAGGCAGAAAGTAAATCATCAGCATGGTATTCTACGTCAGAGTTATGGGATGATGGCATTATAGATCCGCGAGAGACTAGAAATTATTTGGGATTTAGCTTAGCAATTCTTTATAATCAGGAGATTAAGGGGGCTGAAGGGTTTGGAGTATGGAGGCACTAGTTGAGAGTTGAGAGTTGAGAGT
>DKPS01000173.1:35842-36546 GCA_002471345.1 Saprospiraceae bacterium UBA7328 | reverse complement strand
AGTTGAGAGTTGAGAGTTGAGAGTATTGAAAGGGTTTTAGAAGATTAGATTTAGGAATATATATTTTAAGTAAAAATGATATCGGATTTTCATAAACTAGAGATATGGAAAAGAAGTAGAGAGCTTGTAGTTGGAAGATATAAGATTACGAATTCCTTTCCTTCTGATGAGAAATTTGGATTAATATCTCAAATGCGAAGAGCTGCCGTTTGTGTTCCTTCTAATATTGCTGAAGGGGCAGGAAGGCGATATGTAAAGGAATATCAGCAATTTTTGCAAATCGCAATAGGTTC
This sequence comes from Saprospiraceae bacterium UBA7328, assembly GCA_002471345.1. GTDB lineage: Bacteria > Bacteroidota > Bacteroidia > Chitinophagales > Saprospiraceae > UBA7328. The sequence continues at coordinate 36,253 of DKPS01000173.1, read as the reverse complement.
ATTATGCGAATTGGAAACTCAGATTTATCTAGCACAAGATTTAGGTTTTATTGCCATTATCAATTCTCGTGATGCTCTAAATGAGTGCATCGCCATAAGAAAAATGATTCGATCATTTTCAAATTCTGTAAAAGCATGAATACAACTCAAAACTTACAACTCAAAACTTTGAACACAATTCTAATCGCCAACCGAGGAGAAATTTCATCTCGAGTTTCAAGGACATGCAAAAAAATGGGGATCAAAAGCATCGCAGTCTTCTCAGATGCTGATAGAGGGATGCCTTTTACTATGGATGCTGACATTTCTATTCACATTGGTGAAAGCGTACCCAACAAATCTTACTTAGATCAGGATAAAATTATTTCTGCAGCTAAAAGGGTAGGAGCAGATGCTATACATCCAGGTTAT
>DKPS01000173.1:0-35543 GCA_002471345.1 Saprospiraceae bacterium UBA7328 | reverse complement strand
TGCTATACATCCAGGTTATGGGTTCTTGTCTGAAAATGCGGATTTTGCTAGGAGATGTGAGAAAGAAGGAATAATATTTATTGGCCCTCACCCTCATGCCATAGAATCGATGGGAAGTAAATCTGATGCCAAAAATTTAATGATAGAACACGGGGTTCCGGTTGTGCCAGGGTATCAAGGAAACGACCAGTCTATAAAGCGTTTGACTCTAGAAGCCGAAAAAATAGGATACCCTCTTCTTCTTAAAGCTACAGCTGGAGGCGGGGGCAAAGGAATGCGAATAGTTCATTCCAAAAATGAAATAGCACAAGCAATAGAACAAGCTAAAAGAGAATCTAAAAATGCTTTTGGTGATGATGACTTAATTGTTGAGAAGTATGTGGCATCAGGTAGACATATTGAATTTCAAATATTTGGAGATAAACATGGAAATGCTATTCATCTCCTGGAAAGAGAATGTACTATACAACGCAGATATCAGAAAGTAATAGAAGAGAGCCCTTCACCTGTGATGACAGATAGTTTGAGAAGTAGAATGGGAGAGGCTGCAGTAAAGGCTGTTAAGGCATTAAGCTATGATAATGCCGGCACGGTTGAGTTTATCTATGACGATGAGTCTGAAGAATTCTACTTTTTGGAGGTAAATACCAGACTTCAAGTGGAACATCCAGTTTCAGAAGAAGTAACTGGTTTGGATTTGGTAAAGATGCAAATAGAATCAGCTCAAGGTTATCCCCTCAATATAGAGCAAAACGAGGTTAATGGAAGAGGCTATGCTCTTGAAGCAAGACTTTATGCAGAAGATACAGCGAATGACTTTCTGCCAGTCACCGGAAAAATAGAAAGGTTTAAGGTTCCAGCAGTTGAAGGGCTGAGGGTAGAGTCAGCTGTCCAAAGCGGTTCTGAAATATCTATCTATTATGATCCAATGATAGCGAAGATCATTATATGGGATGAATCTAGGGAAGGTGCTCATCGCAAAATGCTGTATGTCTTAAAAAACATGGTTTGTTTAGGAACCACTACCAATCAGTCTTTTCTAAAAGATATTTTACTAGATTCAGATTTCAATTCTGGTGATTATGACACTCATTATATCGATGATAAAATTGAAGCTTGGAATTCAAAGAAAGAAACAAATATTGATGAAGCACTGATTGCCGCCACATTATTTAACTGGGAAAAAAGAGAAAATAGTAGGCGTTTGTTAAAGACAATGCCATCTGGGTGGAGAAACAGTTTTTACGAGCATCAAACAGATGCTTTCATGATAGGTGAGAAAGAAAAAGATGTCAAATATAGATTTGATGGCGATTCATTTGAGGTTTTAGTTGGTAATGAGAAACATATTATTTCAAATCCTAAATTTGATGGGAATAGCCTAAGTGTTGATATAGATGGAATAGTCTCTAGATTCGATTTGGCTCGAAACGGGATGCATCATTTTATTCAAAATGAAAAGTTAGGGACTGTCCATGTTAAACTTATAGAAAGGTTACCTCTAAAGGAAAAGGAAAAAGTTAAAGGGGGATATGAAAGCCCAATGCCATCACAGATTGTAAAAGTATTAGTAAAGGCAGGTCAAAAAGTGAAGTCTGGAGATGGACTGGTAGTTCTTTCTTCAATGAAAATGGAAAACACAATTGAAGCTAGTGAAGAAGGAGTGGTGGAAGAGGTATTTGTAAAGGAGGGAGGTAATGTGGAAGCAGGATTCTTGTTGATGAAGATTGTATGATGAGCACAGAGACACAAAGACACTGAGATTATGTCAAGTGAAGATTAGCTAGAACGTGGAGGCACAGAGTTGACAAGAAAAATGATCCGAGAAGATTAGCATCCTTGTCAAAAGTTATTATTGGTGCAGCTATTGAAGTGCATCGGGAATTTGGTTCTGGGTTATTGGAATCTGTTTATGAGATGTGTTTAGAGAATGAATTGAAAGTAAAGATTTGAAAGTAGACCTGCAAGTTAGGTTGCTGGTTATGTATAAAGGTAGGAAGTTAGACTAGAACTTTGTGATTGATTCGTTGGTTGAAAATGAGTTTATTATTGAATTGAAATGTTTTGAAACTCTTTTGCCTGTTCATGAAGTTCAATTGGTAACATAGCTTAAACTTTCAAAAAAGAAATTAGGACTTTTACTAAATTTCAATGTTCCTATTTTGAAACAAGGAATAAGAAGAAAAGTGAAGAATTTATAAACTTGGCGACTTTGTGCCTTAGCTTTTAAAAACATGAAATTATACACACCAGAACAGACAAAAAAAATCCACTCTCATACTTTTGCATATTTAGAAGTTTCAGAAGAAGAGCATGTTCTCAAACTGACCTTAGATAGAGCAGGAAAGAAAAATGCTTTGCATCCTCAAATGGTCAATGAAATAGCTTTTGCTCTTCACTACGCACATTTTGAAAAAGATATTTGGATAATTGAGGTTGGGGCGAAAGGAGATATATTTTGTGCAGGAGCTGATTTGAAAGCAATGGCTGGAATAATAGAAGAGCATAATTCTTCAGTTCCATTGCCTAATGGAGAAATTTTGATCGGAGAGCTCTTTAATAAAGTATATAAACCTACAATTGCTAAAATCACAGGAGATGTATATGCAGGTGGGTTTTTCTTTCTGGCAGGATGTAATATAGTTGTTGCTCAAGATGATTTAAAATTTGGACTGCCTGAGGTGAAAAGAGGATTGTATCCTTTTCAAGTAATGGCAGCTTTGCTTAAAGTCATGCCAGAACGAAAAGTGGTAGATTGGTGCATAAGAGGATATAACCTTCCTGTGAATGAGGCGAAAGAGTATGGTTTGGTGACAGAAGCTGTACCTCGATCTGAGATTAATGAAAGAGTAGAAAAAATCATAGAAGAGTTAAAGCAAAATAGCCCCTCGGCTATAAGAATGGGACTCGAGTCGTATGATCATATTAAGTCATCAGCTTCTGAACATAAATATCTCTTTGATATGCTCACTAAAACAATTTCATCCAATGATGGAAGAGAAGGGCTAAAAGCTTTTAGGGAGAAAAGGAAACCAATTTGGACAGGAGAATAATTACTTAAGGGATGATGAGAATGTGATGTGAATTTGGAGGATACTTTATCTAATGATTATTCTGAAATCACTTTAATCAAATCAAACAAGAGAAATAGAAATGTACAATAAAGATTTATTCAAAGATAAAATAGCTTTGATCACCGGGGGAAGGAGTGGAATAGGTTATGGCATAGCCAAACAGATATTAGAGTTAGGTGGTAAGGTTTTTATCATCAGCCGAAAGGAAGAGAAGTTGATTAAAGCAAATGATGAACTTTCTGAATTAGGTGAATGTCATTGTCACCCTTGCGATATAAGAAAGACAGAAGACATTGCTGCAGTTGCTAATAAAATTAAAGATGTCTATGGAAGATTAGACATATTGGTGAATAATGCAGGAGGTCAGTTTCCTGCTCCTGCAGAATTGATAAGTGAAAATGGTTGGGCAGCAGTGATAAACAACAACCTAAATGGCACTTTCTACATGTCACAGCACATGTATAAGACTTTTTTTAAACAACAGAAAGGTGGAGTTATCGTGAACATTATTGCAAATATGCATAGAGGATTTCCAGGTATGGCGCATACAGGAGCTGCTCGTGCTGCTGTGGATAACTTGACGAAAACACTAGCTCAAGAATGGGCAGAAAGCAATGTAAGAATCAATGCAATTGCTCCGGGAACCATAGAGTCGTCAGGATTAGAACAATACCCGCCACAAATACAACAACAATTCGAAGAAGGTAAAAAAGCCAATCTTATGGGAAGATTTGGAACAGTAGAAGACATATCAAATGCGGTAATGTTTTATGCAAGTCCATTATCCTCTTATATTAGTGGAACTACACTCTACGTCGACGGATTAGAACATCTATCTGCGAATAGAATGGATCTTTACAATACTTTAAAATCAATGATGTAATCATGGCAGAGGAAAAATTAAAATCAATTATAGAATACTTTTACCATTCAGAATCTACTACTCCTGATAAGATATTTCTGCGCCAACCCAAAGGTGATCAGTGGATAGAATTGACATTTAGAGAAGCTGGAATTGAGGCTCGAAAAGTTGCGGCATACATGCAAAGTATTGGTCTGGGTAAAAATGATCACATAGCTATTTATTCTAAAAATTGCTATCACTGGATTATGTCTGACCTGGCTATAATGATGATAGGTGCAGTATCTGTACCTCTATATGCAAGTCTAAGTAAAGATCAGCTCAAAGAGGTTCTAAGTATAAGTGATTCCAAGGCTGTTTTTCTAGGTAAACTAGATTCTTGGGGAGATAAAGGAGAGGCTATAGCTGATGGAGTCAAGATGATAAGATTCCCTCAATATCCGGATAACGCCACTGTAGATATGGGTGAAAAATGGGAAGATATAATAAATAGTCATGAGGCACTAACTGAAAATTATATACCCGATCTGGATGACTTATGGACTATAAAGTTTACTTCTGGTACAACAGGAACACCTAAAGGAGTTATGCACATTCATAGAACTCCAACATTAATAATGGCCAATGAGAAAAAGACAAGTTTTATAGGAATGTATAACCTGAAAGAATTTAGGTTCTTTTCATTTTTACCTCTTAATCATGTAGGAGAAAGATTAGGAATGGAGGTTCCTGCTTTAGCTACTGGAGGGTCTATTTCTTTTGCAGAAAGCTTAGATACTTTTGCTAAAAACATACAGGAAACTCAGCCAACCATGATTTTTGCTGTTCCGCGTATTTGGACCAAGTTTTACTTGGGTGTATTGGCTAAAATGCCTCAGAAAAAATTGGATCTATTTTTCAGAATTCCTATTCTTTCTGGAATAATAAAAAAGAAAATTAGAACAGGTTTAGGATTGAGAGATGTACAAGTGGCGGCCACAGGAGCAGCTATTACGCCTGGATTTTTAAAGGATTGGTATAAAAGATTGGGAATACATTTAGTGGAGGCTTATGGCATGACTGAAGTTTGTGGATCTATGACTAATGGTGTAGACTTAGATGCTCCTCAAGACAGTGTAGGAAGGGCTATTCCATTTGGAGAAGTGAAAATCCATGAACAAACCGGTGAGATACTCATGAAGACCCCTTATATCATGACAGGTTATTATAAGGATCCGAAGAAGACCGCTGAGGTGTTAAAAGACGGTTGGATGCATAGTGGAGATAAAGGTACAATGGATGAAAGAGGATATGTCAGAGTAATAGGAAGAGTGAAAGATGCATTTAAGACTGCAAAAGGAGAATTTATTACACCAAACCCTCTAGAAACAGTATTAGCCAAAAATGATTATATCGAACAATGTTGTGTGGTAGGATTGGGTATGCCTCAACCTATGGCATTGGTAAATCTATCTGAAATAGGGCAGGCTGCAGATAAGAAGAATGTTGAAGAATCATTTAGAAATGATATGAAAGCTCTCAATGCCACTCTTGATTCATATACTAGAATATCAACAGTTGTAATAGATCAAAATACTTGGTCAATCGAAAATGAAATGATAACACCTACACTTAAAGTGAAAAGAGGAAAACTAGATGAATGCTATCTGAATGAATATCACAAATGGCATGAAGATGAAGAAGATGTGATGTGGGTATGAACACAGCTTTAATTACAGGAGGCTCCAGTGGAATAGGCTACGGTCTTTCAGAGAAATTTGCATCAGAAGGGTACAGGATACTTTGGGTTTCAAAACCAAAGGAAGAGTTGGCAATAGCGAAAAAACAAATAATGGCCGATTATCCAGATCTTGAGATTCGCACCTTAACAAAAGATTTATCAAAAGAAGGTTCATGTAAAGAGGTACATGAGTGGGCCAATAATATTGCCCCAATAGATGTATTAATCAATAATGCAGGATTTGGAACATATGGATTCATAAAAGACTGTTCTATAGAGAAAGAAGTATCCATGATCCAAGTAAATGTAAAGGCATTATATCTCCTTACTCGATACTTTATGGGTGATATGATGAAAAAAGATACTGGTACAATTATCAATATCTCGTCCAATAGTTCATTTGAAACGGTGCCAAGAATGCTAACTTATTCTTCAACAAAGGCATTTGTTAAACATTTTTCAAGAGGACTGAATGAAGAATTGAAAATGATTAATTCAAAAGTGAAGGTAATTACCATTTGTCCCGCAGCCGTTGTCGATACTAATTTTAAAAAAGAAGCTAAGATGGAAAGGGTCAAAACTTTTGAAGGCTTGGCAGCAACATCTTTAAAAGAAGTTGTGGCTGATACTTGGAGCGCATTTGAAAAAGGAAAATCTTTTCAGATATCAGGATGGAAAATGAGGTGGTTGTATAAAATATATGGATTTATTCCTTTCAGCATTAAAATGAAACTTACTGCTGATGAGACATCCGAAATATGAAAAATAAAGAAAAATGAAAACAGCATTCATCACAGGAGGAAGTAGAGGAATAGGAAAGGCGATTGCCTTGAGATTAGCTAAGGAAGGATACAATATTGTAATTGCTGCCAAAACAGTAGAAAAACACCCTAAGTTAGAAGGTACAATTCATACCACTGCAGAAGAGATAAAAAAAGCTGGAGGAACTGCACTTCCTATCAGAGTAGATATCAGAGATGAGCAGAATGTCGCTGATGCTGTGGATCAAGCTTGTATCAGATTTGGAGGTATTGATATCTTGGTAAATAATGCGAGTGCGATAAGCCTTACCCAGATTGAGAACACATCAATGAAACGATATGACCTTATGCATGCCGTGAATGTAAGAGGCACATTTATGGTTGGTAAGTATTGTATTCCACATCTCAAAAAAGGGAATAATCCTCATATTCTAACTTTGTCCCCTCCGCTGAACATGGATCCCAAGTGGTTTGGAGCTCACCTCGCTTATACCATGAGTAAGTATGGAATGAGTATGAGTATTCTTGGTCAAGCAGAGCAACTCAAAGATGATGGAATCGCAGCTAATGCACTTTGGCCGGCCACAACTATCGCAACAGCAGCAATAAAATATGCTTTAGGAGGAGATGCCATGATGGAACAGAGTAGATGGCCATCAATAATGGCGGATGCTGCTTATGCTATTCTGCATAGAGATTGTAAAAAGTGTACGGGCAACTTTTTTATCGATGAAGATGTACTGCGTGAAGAGGGAATATCAAATTTTGAACATTATTCTGTTAATCCTTCGAAACATTTGATCAAAGATTTGTTCCTTTAGTGAGTAATTGAAAACAATGCATCAATACTTCACAGAAGAGCATAATTTATTTAGAGAGGGATTTAGAGATTTCTTAAAAGTAGAAGTAGCTCCTCACATCGATCAATGGGAAAAGACCAGCCATATAGACAAGTCTATCTTTAAGAAGTTTGGAGATATGGGTTACTTCGGATTGAATTACTCAGAGAAATACGGGGGCCTTGATTTAGACTTTTTCTATACCATCATATGGCTTGAAGAACTACAAAAAGTCAATTCTGGAGGATTTGCAGCGGCTATGTGGGCTCATGCTTTTTTAGCAATGCAACATCTTAATGCAGAAGGAGATGAACGAATTAAAAGAGACTATTTAGCTCCCAGTATTTCGGGTGATAAAGTAGGATGCCTTTGCATCACTGAACCATTTGCAGGATCAGATGTAGCAGGAATGAGGACTATTGCTACTCTTGAAGGTAACGAATGGGTACTCAATGGTTCTAAAACATTCATTACCAATGGAGCATACAGTGACTACCTAGTAGTGTCTGCTAAAACTAATCCAGATGCAAAAGCAAAAGGAATAAGTATTTTCCTTGTTGATAGAGAGACTCCAGGATTGAGTGCAAGTAAACTGGACAAGCTCGGATGGAAAGCTTCGGATACAGCAGAAATCTCTTTTGATGGTGTAAGGATCCCTAAAGAAAATTTGATGGGAGCAGAGAATAGTGGGTTTGCTTACCTCATGCAGCACCTTGCTACGGAACGTCTCATCATGGGTATAAATGCTCACGCAAGAGCTGAATACGCATTGGAATATACTCGGCAATACATGTCTGAAAGAACAGCTTTTGGAAAAGAGTTGAATAAATTTCAAGCTCTAAGGCACAGGATGGTAGAGCTATGCACAGAAATAGAAATAATAAAGACATTTAACTATCATATTGCTGATCGACTCAATAAAAATGAATATGTAGTCAAAGAAGCAAGCATGTCCAAACTTCAGGCTACAAAAGTCGCTGATAAGGTCATGTATGAATGTCTTCAGATGTTAGGAGGTTATGGTTATATGGAAGAATACCCCTTAGCTAGAATGCTTCGAGATAGTCGCCTTGGTCCTATTGGCGGTGGCACATCGGAGATTTTGAAGGAAATACTTGCTAAGATGATCATAGATAAGAAGGATTATAAACCTAGTTTATAATCCTTCTGTTTTAATTGGTTTCAAGGATTTAAGAATTGTTTTTCAAAAGCAACTCTTACCATGCCGACTGAATTTTTTACCCCCATTTTTATCATGATGTTTTTTCGATGAGTATTTATCGTCTCACTACTTAAGAAAAGCTGTTGAGCTATTTCTTTGGAGGAATATTCATAAGCAACCAAGTGCAGAACTTCTCTTTCTCTTTTAGTGATTTTCATGGATTGATTTCTTTGATTTAGAGTTTAATTAGAATCAGATGGTAGAATGTCTTTTATTCTGGACAATGCTTTGACATAGTGGTTTTCTGCTTGCTTAATATTTTCAATTGTTGGGTCTTTTAGCATTTTTTCTAGTTGTGGGAAGTAGCTAAAATCGAAATCTTGATCTTCTAATTTTGAAAATATGGTTTTGAATGAATCGTTTCTCTTTTTTCTGTGGTCGCAGATAGATGATGGTCCATTGTAGTATTAGATTCAACCGCTGAAAGCAGTGAATTTGAACGTGTGTGGTCATTTTGAAAAGCTAAATTTTGATTGTCATCAAGCACAAATAAGTTGGCCTTGAAAGTAGGGTCGATATTTTGTACAGCGAGTTGAAGTTGGTTAATTAAAAATTGCATTTCGCTTATTGTATTAGACAAGTCATTGCATTTATTACAAAATTACCTAAGGCAGCTCAGATTAAATCCCAAAGAATCAATGAAAATTTTGCTGGTAGAAGATGAAGAGCTTTATGCGAATCAGGTGGAAATTTTAGTTGATAGAATTGGTCACCAACTTATTGGAGTCTGCGATAGCAGCGATAAAGTAATCAATGTCTTAGACCACGATGAACCGGATCTAATTCTAATGGATGTTCACATAAATGGAGAATATGATGGAATAGAGTTAGCTAGTCTTATTAATAAAGATCAAGAAATACCAATCATTTTTATCACCTCATTGCGTGATGACCTAACTTTTAAAAGAGCCCAAAGAGTAGGAGCTACTAATTTTATAGTTAAACCCTTTGACCAATTACAACTAGAGAGAGCTATAGACTTAGCTGTAAAAAAGCCTAAATCAGAACCAAAAGACAACGATATTTCAAATATTGGAAGTGATCATTTCTATATCAAACAGAGTGGAACTCTCACAAAAGTTGGATTTGATGAGATTTATTATTTATCTGCCGATGGTCATTATTGTAATGTTCATAAGGCCAACAAAAAATTTATTGTTAGAATTTCGTTGGTTCAGCTAGCAGATAAAATACCTAAAAATTTCTTTCTCCAAACCCACAGATCTTACATCATCAATAAAAAGAAAATCAAAAAATTAAATTTGAAAGAGAATACCATAGATCTAAATGGGCAAATGATTCCTATTAGTAAGCTGAATAGGGCCGAAGTAATTAAGTCTTTGGGGCTGGTCCTAGAATAAGAGTTTTTATAGGAGCTATTTAGTTGTAGGCGTTTAATTTAAGAAAGGAAGGACATATTATAATACCGGTTAAATCATCTCTAGCTCAATACCCATTACATTCATGAAAACTTAAAATAATTAAGAATGGCATCACTATACTTTACAGAAGAACATGAAATGTTCAGACAATCTTTTAGGGCATTCCTAGAAAAGGAGGCCATCCCCAATATAGATCAATGGGAAGAGGACAGGAGAACACCTAGAGACATCTGGAAAAAGATGGGCGACATGGGATTTTTAGGATTGAGTTGGCCAGCAGAATATGGAGGGCAAGAGCTAGATTTCTTTTTTGATGTGGTTTTTAATGAAGAATTAGGAAAATGTGGTAGTGGTGGTTTTGCTATTACCCAACAGGTGGTGCAGTATATGTCTGGTCCTTATATTTTGAAATATGGAAGTGATGAGTTAAAGAAAAAATACCTTCCTGGATTGGTGTCAGGAGACTTGATTTCCTCGATTGGAATCAGTGAGCCAGGAGCAGGATCTGATGCGCAAAATATACAGACTAAGGCAATCAGAGATGGTGATCATTACATTGTGAATGGGTCTAAAACCTTCATTACCAATGGTATATACGGGGATCTTATCGTAACGGTGGTTAAAACTAATCCAGATGCAGGAGCAGCTGGAGTGAGTTTGTTAGTAGTCGAGCAACAGATGGAAGGAGTCTCTATGCGAAAGTTGAAAAAATTGGGTTGGCATTGTTCTGATACTGCGGAATTAAGTTTTGATAATGTAAGGGTCCCAGTAGAAAATCTAATAGGAGAAGAGGGGAGAGGGTTTTATTACTTAATGAATGGATTACAACTAGAAAGACTTTGTGCCGTGCCGGCAGCTGTAACTGGATGTGAAACCGCTATTAATACTTCACTTCAATATATGAGTGAAAGAGAAGCATTCGGAAAACCTATAAATCGATTTCAAGTTTTGCGACACAGAGTGGCACAATTAGCTTCTGAAATAGAAGCATTGAAAGCCTTTTCTTATCACTGTTGTGATATGTTCAATAGAGGCATCTATGATGTCAAATTATGTTCAATGGCAAAACTTCTAGCCACTGAACTCGCAGAGAAAGTAGCCACACAATGCTTACAGTTTTATGGAGGTTATGGATTTATGGAGGAGTACCCAATGGCTAGGATGTATAGAGATGTCAGAGTTGGCACTATTGGAGGAGGATCATCTGAGATCATGAGAGAGATCTTAGCCAAGATGATTATTGATGATGTGAGTTTCAAAAAAGAACCTTCCAGTATTGTAGAAGGAAGTAACGGTAAAGCGAAGTTTCAAAAGGTAGAATCTGAAACCACAAGCAATGGGAATGGCCATTCATTTGAACAAATTTTAGAGGGTGTTTCCCAAACGGCCAAGGAAACTAATGCAATAGGGAAAACGGTAAAGTTTGATTTTGGAGGTCAACAGCTTTTTATAGATGGAACAGGTACAGACAATCTTGTCAGTGATGAAAATAAGGATGCGGATTGCACAGTAGGAATAACTATAGAAGATTTTCAAAGGTTGGTAAAAGGAGAACTTAACCCTATGTCTGCGATGATGAGCGGCAAGTTGAAAATAGATGGAGATATGGGAGTGGCTATGAAGTTGCAGAGTTTGTTTGGATAATTTTAAAGCAAGTCAAAATGAACCATTTCACAGAAGAACACAACCTATTCAGAAAATCGCTAAGGGACTTTTTAGAAAAGGAAGTACGACCCAATATAAATCAGTGGGAAGAAGATGGAGAGTTGCCAAGGTGGATATATGAGAGGTTTGGAGAGATGGGATATTTAGGAATTGCGCTACCTGAGAAATATGGTGGTCTAGATTTAGACAATTGGTATGGAGTGGTTTTTAATGAGGAAATGAATCGGATGAATTCTGGAGGGTTTTGTGCTTCAATAGGTGCTCATCCTGGATTGGCCATGACTCATATTAATCATGAAGCTACAGAGGAGTTAAAGCAGAAATACTTGGTGCCTGGTATAGAAGGCAATCTCATCGGCGGAATGGCCGTGACTGAACCCTTTGGAGGGTCTGATGTGCAAGCTGTAAGAACAACAGCGATCAAAGAAGGAGATCATTACATTGTAAATGGATCCAAGACCTTTATCACTAATGGTGTAAATAGTGACTACCTCGTGACTGCTGTTAAGACTGATCCCAGTCAGAAAGCTAAAGGGATGAGTATGCTTATCATTGATAGAGATATGCCAGGTGTATCCGCTCAAAAATTAGACAAATTGGGTTGGAGAGCATCTGATACAGGAGAGATAGCATTTGATAATGTAAAGGTGCCTATAGATAATCTATGTGGAGAAGAAGGACATGGTTTTTACTATATCATGCACCATTTTGTATCAGAAAGACTCATGATGGCTAATAGTGGGGTAGCTATGGCGGAATATGCATTAGAATGTACTCTTCAGTATATTTCAGAGAGAGAAGCATTTGGGAAAAAGATCAATCGATTCCAGGTGTTGAGACATCGTATTGCTCAGATGTCATCAGAAATAGAAATGAATAAAGTTTTTGTCTATGACCTATATCGACGATATCAGGAAGGTGACTATTTAGTAAAAGAAGCCTCAATGGCAAAACTAACATGTACCCAACTGAGTGATAGAGTCATCGATCAATGTCTACAGATGTATGGTGGCTATGGATTCATGGAAGACTATCCTTTGGCCCGGATGTATAGAGATACGAGGTTGGGACAAATAGGAGGTGGCACATCAGAGATTCTATGTGAGATCATTGCTAAAATGATGATAGATACCAAAAGTTATAAAGCGGCAGCTAAGAGTTGATTTCTTAAAAGTCAGAAGTCAGAAGTCAGAAAATGCAAGTTAACGAAATGTCAGATTTGAAGTAAGTCCTCTTTTGATAGAGGATTGAGGAGTTAGTTTCTAATTTTAAAATCACCTCTCCACTTTCACACCCAATTCCTTCTCTAACTCTTCCACCTTCCCTAGCAACCAGTCTTTATTCGGAGCTATCATCTTGGATTCCAACTTCTTACGTATGTTTTTTAATTTTACTTTGTCCCTTCGTTCTTTTACTCTTACGATGTCTTGAATAGTAGAGTTGAAGTTTTTGAAGGAAGATTTTCTTCTTTCTGAAATGTTAGTTTTTCGACGTAAGTAGACATTAAAACTCTTAATTAATGAGTCGAGTGCATCGAGTTCATCGAGTTCAAAATAAGAAACCAGTAGCATTAGTCTCGTGTTAAGATTATAAGTGATATCGTCGAATTCAACTTCCCGGAGAGTTGCAATCACTTCTTCGTAGTCTTTTTTGTTAATGAAGACCCTGGCCTTGTTGAAGGCGACAGCGGTCACTCTATATTTCTGATTAAGTTTTGGATTGTAATCTTCTATAAATTTAAGAGTCCATTCAAATTCTCCTAATCGGCAAGCATTTACACAAATGTTTCTAAATGTATCCGGAAGTAATTCTTCATTGTACATAAATGAATTGTTTTCAAGACCAACATTATATAATTCGAATAGAACTTTTGCGGCACTCTTGTTTCCAGAATTCAATATCCTAACGGCCTCATTTATTAAGGTGAAAACAATATTACTAAATTCAGAGACTGCAAATAATTGGTGTCTTTTTGATATGTATTTATGAAGTTTTTCTATTTCTGAGAGTTTATTCTTTGAATTTGACAATTCGATAAGTTTCAGATAGAAATATGGTTTGCTTCCTCTTCGTGCTGTTCTTCTCGCAAAATTCTCAACCTCTTCAACGAAAGTTAATTGGTCATTTTTATTTGAAACTGAATTGTCATTATTGATCAAATGTGTTAATCTCAATTTTTCTGAAAGGAAAATCTCGTTTAATATTTTGTCCGCCTTGAGCATAAACTCAGAAGAATCTCGATTCTTTTTTATTGCTATTTTTCTTTCAAAATCACCGGTTAAATTGATTAAAGTATGATAATGATGAAATCTATGTGTATAATATTCAAAAGTTAGAGCCTTCTCTTTATTCAATGATTCGTCGAATCCTTTGATTGCTTTAGGTATTAATTCATCAATACTTTTATTAACGGTGGCATCGAGTAGAGATTTTCGCAATTTTAAGTCAGAATTTTGAAATTCCTCCATTGCAAGAAATTTTTCGGTTATTAGAAGACATTCATGTAATTTTTTTCTTAATCTTTCATCTGAAAAAGCTGTATTCTGAGAGAGCTTCCAAATGCCTCTGTAATCTAGTTCTAGTTTATTGGTCTGTTCTAATAAATCATTGAAAAACAGGGTGTTATCTTCTGAGAAGTCGAAATAAGGCGATTGGATAAAAAGCTTTAACTTCTTTAATTCACTAGGTGAAAATCTCTTTAATACTTTTATCAGTTTGTAATCCTTCATATTTGAAACACAATTTGCATGTTTCTCTCAATAAATTCTCCTATTTTTAGGACATAATACCAAAACGTCACACAATGCGAAATTTGTTCATCGTGGGCATGATGTTTTATACATCATGGATCATGGCACAAACAAATCCTTCGGCTATTGATCTTAAAATTATAAAAGGAAAACCTTTTATCCACTCGCTTACTGGTCTAAATGTAATGGCTATAGAGCCTACTACAATTCGGATTAAAGAGGTAAGCAATCCGGATAAAGGGTCTCATGACATTACATTTCAATCCAATGAGACAGGTAACTTCGTCACTACTTACAAGTACGAAGAAAATGGATTGACTTACTATACTACAATTAACATTACTGTCTTAGAATCCATTGTCAAATTGGAACATGATTATCAAGAAATTGCTCAAGGTGAGAATGCGATCATAGATGTGCTCAGTAATGATGAAAGTACATCAGGTGGATTGGAAGTAACTTCGATACCATATGTTCAAAACGGCAAAGCGACAATACTAGGTGGATTTATAGAATTTACTCCAGATACTGATTTTTATGGATTAGCATATTTGAATTATGCGGTAATTGATGAAATGGGAGTATCAGAGACGGGCTTTGCTACAATTAATGTATTGCCCTCTGATCTGAGTAAAAGTGGAAATATTATTCACGACAAATACTTTGTTCAAGTTGGAGAATCCATTGATATAGTGATTCCTTCTGAAATGAACCGAAATGATTTTGGTACTACTTCCTTGGGTAAATTAAATTCTTTTAGTTCTGGTGTGTTGAGGTATAAAGCAGGTAATAATTCTGGAGTTGATCATTTGAATTATTATGCCAACGGCACTTCTAAACAATTGGAGTTATTTGTTTTTGGTAAAAGTGAAAATTATGGATTTATAAGAGATGATGTCATTTTTACTTCTATGGATAAGAGCGTAAGCTTTGATGTTTTTGCAAATGATTTGGAAAGGACATTTTCAATAGTGGAGAAATCTCCTGAGTTGAAGTTGGTAAGTCCTGGTTCAGGGCAATTGGTATATAGTCCTCCTCAGGGATTCCAAGGATCTAAAGATTTTTATTACAAAGTGACGGATGGGACAAATACTCATCTAGGGAATATAGAAATTATAGTCAATGATGATCTTCCACAAACAAGGATTTATGATTTTGTCACAAGAGAAAACACTCCCTTTTTAATAGAGCATTCAAGTATTACTGATGGATCTATAATTTTTTCTCAGGCACCAGTTAATGGTGTATTGAGAATTCAAGAAAATGGTTATTTCTACTGTGGAGGCCAAGTGAAAGGTCAAAATTTCATGGTATATGATCCCAATGATGGATTTGTAGGTGATGATGAATTTGAAGTGGAATATTGTAGTGAAAGTGGTGCTTGTGTTACTTTGGAAGTTGTTATTAGAGTAGAAGCTTCAAATAATGATTGTAACTGTATTGGAGAAGAATGTGTATGGCCTGGAGATGCTGATGGAGATGGAATCGTCAGTGTAAAAGATTTGCTTCCTATAGGCTTTTTTATGGGGGAAAGCGGTGCAGTTAGAGCTGAGCTTGGCAATGATTGGAATGCATTAGAATCAATGAATTGGGGTATAGATATAGAGAATAGTGATGTTGATATAAAAAATGTAGATGGTAATGGTGATGGAACGATAGATGCCAATGATGTGATTTCAATAAATGAAAATTATTCTCAATTGCATTCATTCTTAAGTAGTGAGGCTTTGTCGATTAAAGATGTTCCTTTTTATGCCGTTCCAAGAGAGAAATCGGGTGTTTCTGGGGATTTGATTTTAATTGATTTATTAGTTGGTACTGAGGCTAATCCACTTTTAGAATCAAATGGTTTAGCATTTAATTTTACTATACCACCTTCATATATTGAAGACAAATCTTTACAGTTTTCCTTTTCACCTTCTGAATGGTTTGGTTATAACAATCCAACAATCAATACAGTACAATACCCTAGTGTAGGGAGAGTTGAAGCCTCAATGTCCAGAACAGGGGATCAAGCTAATGATGGATTTGGTGTGATAGGTACATTCCAAATTGTACTTCAAGAGGATATTGATGGATTTAAACCAGAAGGGAATCAGTTGCCTATTGAAATTGAAATCAATGGTGGTCAGTACCTTAATAATACAGGTTCAAAATTTGGCTTAGAGTCCTCTAAGACTACCATATATCTAGATCTCTCTGAAGAAAAAACTGATAAAGAAATAGAAATCATCACCTTCCCTAATCCTGCAGATCAAAAAATAACCATCCACGCCAATAATCAAGATGAGATTCAAAATGTCTTCATCTTTAATGCTGTAGGTCAAAGTATAAGTGATCACACCAATGTTGGCTCCAATCATTTTGAGTTAAACACATCGCAGTTCCCAGAGGGATTATATTTAGCTCGTGTGGAAACAGTACTTGGAGTGAGTATAGAGAAAATTCAAGTGGTAAGGGAGTAAGAGACTCGTTTCACGAGTTTAAGGTTTGAACGCTTAGACACTAAATCTCGGAATTTTTCTTTATAATTTCTAATTCTTTTCATCAGTGAATTCCATCAACCTAAAGAATGCTTTATTCTCTTTCCAATTAAATCTCAAGGTTCAAAAATGAAAATTATTAACCTTTCCGATACACGACTTTGTGATTAGAAAAAACATTCTTGCTTAATCTCCGTTAACATTTCATGGAAAATAAAACCTTAGAAACAGCAACTCTCGGAGCTGGATGCTTTTGGTGTGTTGAGGCTGTATTCCAACGCCTTCAAGGAGTAGAATATGTGGAACCTGGATATAGCGGTGGACATGTAAAGAATCCCTCTTATAGAGAAGTATGTGGGAAGAGAACAGGTCATGCCGAAGTGGCACAAATCAAATTTGATACATCTGTGATTTCATTTGAAGAAATACTAGAAGTGTTCTGGTACACTCATGACCCCACTACTCAAGATAGACAAGGTAATGACGTTGGTCCTCAATATAGATCAGCTGTATTTTATCATAATGAAGAGCAAAAAACTATTGCAGAAAAGTCGAAATCTGAAGTAGCAACTCAAATGTGGAATGACCCAATTGTAACAGAAGTATCACCCTTGATAAATTACTATTCGGCAGAAAAGGATCATCAGAATTATTTTAATGATAATCCCACACAGGGATATTGTCAGTTTGTAGTTAATCCTAAGGTGCAGAAATTTAAAGCGAAATACGCAGATAGGTTGAAAGATTAATGAGGAGAGTTGACATTTGATTGAAGTGTTGCTTTTCTTTATTAAGTCTCTGCTATGGAGACTGAAGAAATGTCCAATTGTTTTTTGATTTCTAAACTGAGATGATGACTGTATCAATACTAGGTTGTGGTTGGCTCGGCTTTCCTCTAGCTATAGAGTTATCAAAAGATTATGAGGTGAAAGGATCTACTACATCTCCAAACAAACTTTCTCGTTTACAATCTTTGGGAATTGATCCTTATCTAATATCCTTGGATACGAATGGTACTAGAGGGGATGTCGATTCATTTCTAGACACGGATGTGCTTTATATTAATATTCCTCCTCGAAGAGAGGAAACCGAACTGATTCATGCTTATAAAATTAGATTTCAAAATGTACTTTCTAATCTAAATGAAAGGACAAAAAGAATAATATTTATCAGCAGTACAAGTGTCTACAATAATGTGGGAGGAGTAGTAACAGAGAGTGAAAGAAATACCCCTGAATCGAAATCGGCAAAGGTGTTATTAGAAGCTGAGGAATTGGTAAAGGAAAGTGGAGTAGATTGGATTATCTTAAGGATGGCTGGGCTAATTGGACCAAATAGAGATCCGGGTAAATGGTTTGCTGGTAAAACCAATATTCCTAATGGACTGGCTCCAATAAATTTAGTGCACCTAGATGACTGTGTTGAAATATCAAAGCTGGTTGTCAAGTCCAAAATAGGAAATGAGACCTTTAATGTTTGCGTTGATAATCATCCTTCAAGAAAGGATTTTTATAGTGCTCAGACTAAAAGATTAGGTTTGCAATTGCCTGTATTTAAAGAAGAACTCAATGGTTTTAAAGAAGTTTCAAATGATAAGCTCAAAAAATCTTTAGGCTATGAGTTTATTCATTCAGATTTTTCGTCTTGCACTTTTTAGAATCTTTAGCAAAAGAACAGTTGAAACAATAATTAAAAGAGTGAAAAAACGGCTTTTCCCTGCGACAAGAATTTGGTGATAAACAATAAATATACCCGGCCCCCTAAAAAGGAGACCGGGTAAAAACTATTTATCAAAAAATAATCTCATTCCGACTACGTCTAATCGATCAAGATCATTTTTCTTGTAGCAGTGAATTCACCGCTTTCTAACTGGTAGTATAATACTCCAGAAGCATCAAGATCATTCTTTGAAAGAGTTATCTCGTTGTATCCTCTAGTGTATTGTCCCTGTACTGTTGTAACTATTTTACCAGTTACATCGAATACGGTCATCTTAGCTGCTCCTACTTCTGCAAGTTGGAACCCTATCGTAGTAATATTATCAAATGGATTTGGCTGATTTTGGAATAACTCGAAAGTCGCTCCATTTACAAGGCCTTCTCCTGTTTCAAATGCTAGTGCTACGTCAGCACCTTCATTGTTACTATTGTATGCTTCAGCTTTAGTAATTTCTGATCCTATAGAGATCGCATTACTAAGAGTAGTGTTTTCTAATGCAGTGAATACTAGTGTGAATAAAGTCTCATCCGTGTTTACAGCATCTACATTGTACCATGCTGCCGTCATTCTTCCTTCGAATATTGCAACATTGTCGTCATTCATTTCCAAAGCTCCACTTTCAATGGCTGTATACTTCAACCCTGATAGTCCCATGGTAAATTGTAGCGCATTTATTCCTTCGAATTCATCGGAAGTAATTGCTACTCTTACACTTTGTCCCGCAGATACCTGTGCATCCTGTGCTGTGAGTGTGATACTTGCATTGTTTCTTCCACCTGCTATGAGGCTGTTGGCAATTGCATTACCACTTACATCTCCTATCTTGATAGCAATGAAATCTTCATTCATTCTATTCTCCGTTAGGAAATCCACGTCAATAGATTCAGTGAATGGGAATGGATCATTTGCATCATCAAAAGTTGCATTTGCATCAGAAAATCTCCATGAATCATTGTTTGGTAACTCATCATAGATTCCTAATATCAACTTTCTCAATTGGACTAAATCTATAGCACTTACATTTTCATCGTTATTAATATCAGCGGCAATCACTTTATACGGTGAGTTCAGTGACTCAAGCCCTAAAATGTGCTTCTGAATAAGTACGAGATCAAGTGTACTCACACCATTTAAATGATCATCAGACTTTTCAGCATTAATACTATAGTTATATCCAACTGGATTATTACTGAAGGCAAATGCACCATCTGTAGAAGTCATGATATTGTCCTCTTTCATCGAAATAACAGCACTTTCTACCATATCACCAATTTCTGTTCTTACTTCACCAGCTATTAAAGCTGCTCCTGTGTTATCATCATTTCCACAAGTATTATCACTGTCGATTATTCTCAATGAAACATTACAGTAAGATTCATTACCTGCATCATCAGTTGCAATTACTTGTAAGCTAATCGCTGTACTAGCATTTCCTCCTAAGTCAGAACATTCAAATCTTAATCCTGGTACTAAAGCTCCATCATCAGCTCTAAACCATACATATGCCTCTTTGCCATTACAATCAAATGCTTCAGCAAAATCGTTAGCCCATATTTCAGTGGAACCATCAGTATTCATTGTACTAGTAGATAGTTCTCCTATACAAAGTATAACTGGTGCTTTGATATCCAAGAATCTTACTAATTGTGCTTGCTGACCCGCATTGTTACATCCGTCTTTAGCAGTCCACTTAACTCTATAGTTATGAGAAGCTTCTCCGGTCAATGTAATTGAGGCTGTAGCATATCCATCGTCACTTCCAAGAGTGATCGTGTGATCAGTTGTTGCTGAGCCAACAACATTTCCATATTCATCTACTTCTGTTACACTTACAGACCATTTAAGGCTACCATGAGTAGAAGCAGCTTCACTTCCTCCGCAGAAGTCTTTCGCTTTAGCAACTATCACTGCATCTACAATGCATTCTTCATCATCTTTGCCACCAAGTCCTACTTCTACATCCACATCTGGAGCATCTACTTCTGGAGCCATATCATCAAAGATTTTTATCTCTTGTGTATAAGAGTAATATCCATCTTCGTGTATTTCCCCTTTACTGTCTGCTCTCAATCTGAAGTAGTTATAGTCGTTACATTTGTCTTTTACATATTCTACTTCGTCCTCATATACATCACCTTTCTTAGCATCATATGAACACCAGTCAATTACAGCCCAGTGTCTCAGTATTTTATGACATGCTCCTTCTCCGAATTCTACAACTTGATCTTCGAATGTTTTACCAACTAGGCCACATTCAGGATCATCCCAAGTAGGTTCGGTACCAACCCCAATTTCACAAATGAATGCATCATTCATTGTACATTCATTCAAGTCGTCGTCAGATGCATCTCCTGCATCACGGCACACATTGTGACCATCTAAGTCTCTGATCACTACCCAGTCTTTACTGAATTTAGCTTCTGCTAAAGTCTGTCCTGTATGGTGAAGAGGGAACTTGATTGATTTTGGATCAAATTTGGAATCATCTCCACCATCGTCGGTATCATCAATGTATATGGTTTGTACACATGTGATTTTTGGACTAGAGTTTGTAATTGTCCATGTTCTAAGGATTTTACCTTTGAAACATAGATCATCAATTTGATACTCATCTTCAAATTCTAAGTCTGGAGTTGAACAGATACCTGCTACATGAGGATATCCTATCCAATCAGGGTGTACTGGATCAGTACATCCTACAGTTACATCTTCACAGAATAGAGAAGCTGAAATTTTGTTTTCTACGTTTACTAATGTCCATCCTATGGATGCATTTCCACTATGATCTATTGCTTGGAATTCAACAGTCTGTTGCCCAACATCACCACAATCGAAATGAACGAAATCCGCCCATTCATCACCAGAATCTTTAATTCTAATTTTGCAAGAAGCAATTTCACCACAATCTCCATCATGAGATCCAGCATCAACATCTGAACAGAAAATCTTTGCTATACCATCTGCTTGACCATCACCATTAGACTTGTCTGCCGTCAATGTTACATTGATCTCATCATTGACTATAACTACAGGAGGTAGTGCATCTTTTCCTTTGAGATAGTAATAATATGTGCCTTCATTGCCACATTCATCATAAAGTTTAACTTTAACTATAGGGTGAGTGAAGCCATCATCATATGTCCATGATAGATTTACAATTTCACCAGCACCATAAGTCTTTCCATCTGAGTCTAAACTAGCATCTAGAAGTTGGAAACTGTATTTCCCTTCTGAACAATGCTCTTTTAGATTAAGTCTAGGGAACTGGTATTGTGCATAACAACCCCAAGGACTAGTGATCTTCGCTACTCTAACTCCTATTTCTGCTCCTGTAGCAATTGTTTTCTTAGTAGTTTCAAAATAGTCATCAGTGCTCTTGTCACTAATTCCAGTAATTACAGGTGCTTCAGCATCTTCAAATTTGATGATTTGTGTCATCTCTCTTGTAGTCCCTGTACACCAATCTACTAGTGTCCATTGTCTAAATATCTTTCTTTCGCCTCCACAAATTTGTATTGGATTAAGATCTAAATGTGTTGCAGCGATATTGCACACTACTTTGTTGATAGGAATCTTTACACCTTCTACAGCATAAGAGAAAGTAGAAGATTTAGTGACATCGCCACCATTAATGAGGATGTCAATCTTATTCTTTAATCCATTATCGGTGAGTTTGTTGTTTCTAATAACATGGGGGAATGCTTTCTGTACACCCCAATTATTATAGTCTGCACCCTTGAATACTTTTTCCCATAACTGATCATTTGTCAAGCTACTGCTTTTAGATAATGATAAACCATAGTCGTTGTATTGCGTGGCAAATGCATCACAAGGCTTTTCAATGATAAAATCACTGCTAGCACCTGTAGTCCTACCTGTAATCACCCCTACATTTGTGTTGTTAAAATGCTTATATGATTTATATAGGTATTCGGCTACTTCATCAGGAGAATCACCATCTAGAATACCACATTTCATGGTTACTACTGAATCTGGGAAGATAACATCATCCAAAGTCAAAGGTGTGATTAGTAAAGTATCTTTTACAATCACTCCAGTAGTAGTACCACCTCCATGGCCTGGCTTATCAGCGATGAAAGTTCTTTCTTTTACAACAGTATCACAAATCCAGTTAAAGTCTTTGATGTATCTGTCTGATGTAGTCACTGTGTGTACATAACAGTGTCTTACTTGTCTGTTCATTTCCCATTGAACTCTTGCCGCAGAACGCATTGCGCCTACTCCAGGTACTCCACCAGATGGAGCACTTCTTTGAGTACTACCTGTGTAAATTTGTTCTGCCCATTCGCAAACATCTTCAAGTTTTTCACTTGTGTGCGCGTTGTAGTCATAATGACCACCTTCTGGTGATCGATCAAATGTTGTAACATCTACACAGGAAATAGTGTCCTTTTTTGAAGCCACAGCTGGCCACAATTTGTATTCAACATTGAGTTTCCCCCAACAGTAATTAAGTGAATCCGCTGAATATGAATTGAACTCATAAGCTCCTGGCTTGAGTGCTGCAGGCCCAGCTAAAATTCCCGGAAACAGTGCACTTAGTGAAGTCGACTCTCCACATGAAAGTACTGTTTTCTTACCATCTTCAGGAGTGAAACCATGAACTATAGAGTCCGTTCCATTTACACTTAGTATGATAGTTCCTTTGATCCATTTCATGGCATCAGTATGTGAGAAAGTATCTACTCGACTTACTTTTGCCACATGTTGTTTGAAGGTATAAGTGGTCACTGTATCTCTAAAGATTAAATCACCATCTAATGCACTTCTGGTTGAATGCGCACATGTAGGCGCTTGGTGAGCACTTAAAACAACTCTTCCATTGATCGGTTGTGCTATTCCGATTCCGGCTACATCCCTTACGAGAGTATCCGCATTACAGAGAGTTGGTATACTAGCAAGGTCAGCATAAATAGTATCAGGAGTGCCTCCTGTACAGGAGATGGTCCACATAGGTACTAAATAAGAATTAACCTTTGTTTGAATGATAGTATCTATCCAGACACTATCGATCATCATCGAGCAGTCTACTGCGCTATTGCTAAAACTTCCACTTCCAGCTAGAACTGCTTGAGTCACACCATTTTGCTTGATGATCATACAGCTCGGACGCCAAGAATTAAAAGCTTCATAAGGAATAGACGTAGTACAACCTGCTCCCACTGATAGGTTTACTTCTGACTGACAATCAGCCGAAGACTGTGCGAAACTTGTTTGTATGCTTAAAAACAAACATGCTATCGCCATTAAAATTGAAGACGTATTCAATTTCTTCATGAGATTAAAATTTGATAAATAGTTAATAAAATATTGAATTGATAATCATGGAGAAAATTATCCTAGGACTCAAACAAAAGAATAGGGTAGAGGTATACAACGTGAGGGAAATGAGCAATTAGAATTGCTACATTTGTAATTCATGAAGTTCTTTAACCAACTTTTGCTGGAGAACTGAATAAGGCATCCATACCATTAAATAGGAATGAGAAAGAAGAGAAGTATTGGTTTGTTGATTAGATAGAGAATTTGAAGTTAGGGCTTCAAATTTGTGTTGACTACTAAGGGGATACTTCTTACTTTTTCGTCACTATAAAACATCATCAATTGTTATGCCTTCTACTTTTAGAAATGCATAATACATATTGACCCTATGGTCAATAAATAGTTTTGATAAATAGTATGAAAATCGGGGAGAGGAAAAAGATCGGCGTCAGTTTATTTTGTCGTTAAAAAGGGGGCCGAAATATCTCTTAACAATTCCCAGATATTCGTTCTAACAGATAAATAGTTTTCGAGTATCGACTATTCGAACTCTAGACCAAATGTATGCCACACCTTCAGTCTAGATAAATTTGACTAGGGGTAATTTTCGTGGTAATTATCACATTTCAATAAAAAATTCTTTAGGTAGGGAATTAATATTTTCAATTTATAACATATAAATAATTGATTATCATATATTTATATGATTATATATTTTTAATTAATTATATATAATTGTGGCGACCATCGAAATAGTTACGTGTGAAATGTCGAACGAATGTGACTGGTTTTCTTAAAAGATTTAAAAGAGTAGAATGAGTTAACTGCAAAATATTGTCATAAATAGATCTGACAATAAGAATAATGACCCTTCTTGAGTTACATTTTGATAGCGCTGAAAATAGAGTTTACGCACCACATTAAACTTCATGAAACAATCATCTAGGCCTTAATCATAATCAAAGAAAAGGTTATGAAATGGACAAATGTTGCATACGGAATGAACCTAATGTTATTGGGACTAATCTTCTTATCATGTGAAAAAGATCAAAGTCCTGTGATAGTGGGAGATAATGAACTGGATATATCTCCGTCTATTTCAATGAATATAGATGGATTATTAAGTTCAGAAGCATTGAATATTATTGCTAGTAAGACCTTAAATCTAAAGATAACTGCGAGACATGGGACATCACCTTTTGATATATTTAGGATCAAAGAAAATCGAAATTTGATAGATCCCAATAGAATATTTCATAATGAATATGTTTTTAACGCAAACTCAAAATTGATCTTAGGAGAAGAAAATGAAGGGATTACCTATGACTTAGAAATCGAAACTATAGAATTTGGGGAGATTAGTAGTTATAGTATAAGCCTAGAATATGAGAATGGACTTTTTACTGAAGATGTTGTATCAATCTGCACAATAATTGAGACGACCTTTGATATTTAGCAACTCTTCAGATTCATATCAAGTTCCTCCAAATTCTTCAATAGAGCTGAACATGGAGATAGTTAGAAGAGAGTCCGGACTTGATGTTTATTGCGATTACGTATACGGTCCTAATACAAGACCATACAAGAATGTATTATGAAATGTAAATTTTCCTTTTTAATAGCAATCCTTATGTAATTACAAATGAGGGTAAGCCCCAAAAGTGAATGTAGGAGATAGTTTTTCTGGTAAAAATGGGGATAATTATTATTTGATTTTTATAAGGGAGGCGAATGAAATTGATTAGAATAATATGGACAACTATGTGATAGAAGTGAAATTTTGAGTAATTCATTGAAACGTCATTTTAGTGGAGGGGTGATCATTTACACCTCTTTTTTTTTAGGGTATATTAGACATTGTGCCCGACATACATAATGAATATGACCTCTCTATTCTTAGATATTTATATATTGCAGAAAGATACATATGACCAAATTGGTTGTCATATTTGATTCAATCTCAATTAAAAACTGAAAATAGAATGTCAAAAGAGCAAAAATTCGAAGCAAGTCCTGAGGCCAGAAGTAAAGCGACCAAATTAAGAATATTCGCATGGGTTGCTTGGATCGTAGCCATAGCTGGGCAAGCATATGCTATTTTTAATCTGATCAGTGATGATATGATGATGTGGTTGATTGGTGCTATCGTAGTTATTCTAATTTTGGCCATGACTGGCTCATATCTTTGGAAAAAGGCAAATAGATTGGATCCAGCATCTGAAAAAGATACAACTCGATTTTTTGTGCAAAATCAGTTAGGGGCGATCATGGGCGTTTTAGCATTTTTGCCTTTAGTAATCTTGATTTTTACTGATAAGAAATTAAGTGGAAAAACGAAGGGCATAGCGGGAAGTATAGCAGTGGTGGCCATGGCCGCAGCAGGAATTACAGGTGCAGATTTTGAACCTCCATCAATAGAAAAGTATACTGAAGAGATCAATCAACAGACAGAAGAGCTAAAACAGATTAATGCAAATAATGACTATGTCTTTTGGTCAAGGGCAGGGAATAAATACCATGTATATGAAGATTGTTATCATATAAAGGGTAAAAACCTTTCCAATGGTACAGTAAAGGAATCGTGGGAGCAAAAAGGAATTTCAGAGTTATGCAAAACATGTAGAAAAAGAACTATAAAGGAAAATGGCGTCATAGAGTAATTCTAAGGCACAAAATCCTAATTGGTTAATTATGAATGAACTGTGTAGGCAGATTTCTTAATGTACAATATGTGAGAATCAATTGGCTCATACGCCAAGACCAGTATTTTCATTTTCTGTTCATAGTAAAATAGTAATTATAGGTCAAGCACCTGGAGCAATAGTACATGATTCCGGAGTGCCATGGAATGATAAGAGCGGGGAGAATCTAAGAAAATGGATGGGAGTAGTTGATGGGGTATTTTATGATTCCTCTAAAGTCGCAATTGTGCCGATGGGGTTTTGCTATCCAGGGAAAGGGAAATCTGGAGACTTGCCTCCACGTAAAGAGTGTGCTCCACTTTGGCACGATCAAATTCTTGATGAAATAATTGCACCTGAACTTACTTTACTTATCGGGAAATATGCTCAAGATTATTACCTGAAAGAGAAATCTAAAAAGAATCTTACTGAAACGGTTTTACATTTTGAAGAATACCTTCCAAAATATTTTGTTTTGCCGCACCCGTCACCAAGAAATAACATCTGGCAAGCTAAGAACAGATGGTTTGGGAAAGATGTGTTGCCTAAGTTAAATAGAAGTATTGATGAAATATTGAATTGAGGTTTATCATCACTATTTGGAATAGCTAAGTTTCTCTGTAATAACTTATTTGCAATTCTTCATATTCTTTTGAACATCCTTCAAAAGAATATTTTGATTTGTTCCCCATTTGACATTCATATAGTTGATAAGATTTGTCAGCTCTACATCATTAAAGTCATGTGCAGGCATAATGATGTTTTTAATTAATTGACTCTGTTTACCATTCAGAATAATACATGGTAACTCTTTCAAATTTGAGTTCAAATAGGTGGAATTATGAAGCGAAGGATACATTGGAGGTAACCCTGAGCCATCTTCCATATGACAGCTTTCACAATTAGAAGTATAAACCCTTTTTCCGCCGGGGAACGACTCCGAAGCACATGATATATATATAATTAATATGTATAAAGTAATTATATTCAGATATTTAATCATCATATTCTGCCATTAGTACGTCTATGTCCTTGATGAACTGAGTGACGTCATCTGGATCAGTACCGTCACAAAATGCCCTGATATGACCTTTGGTGTCTATGAGTAAAATTTTACCGCTATGATCAAAACCACCTGGTGCTGTGGGATCTTCATATGCTGCAACATAATATTCATCTGCCATATCTAAAAGTTCATCTTTTTGCCCAGTGAGGAAATACCATTTGCTTTGATCAATTCCAAGATTATCCGCATAAATTTTTAATACCTCATGTGTATCTCTTTTAGGATCTATGGTATGTGATACTAGTTTGAATTTTTCATTGTTTTCTTGTGAGTCCGCTATACGGACCATTTGTTTCATAACTTTTGGACAAATGCTCGGACAGGATGTGAAGAAGAAATCTGCAGCGTAAATTTTATTTTTAAAGCTATCATTATCAATTTTAAGACTGTCCTGATTGACGAATGAAAATGGAGGTATGGTATGATATTTTATCGTGCCATCATCCAAAGTTTCTTGGAATCCTATAAAGGGAAGTTCTTTGGGCTGAGTACTACAGGAAAAGGTTATTGCCAAAAGTAATAAGTAGAAATTTTTCATTGCACTAGATATTTTGAAATTTCTTTTTCTGCTCTATCTAGAGCAGAAAGCATTGTGTTTTTCATTACAGTTACTGATTTCATTTGAGAATTTAGAAATTCCATCTCTTCCTCATTCGAAATTTCTTTGGGCATTTTAAATTGAGCCATCCAACCCATCATTGATTCGTGAGCATTGTCGAGATCATTTAGTGATACTACGATACTATCTATTGATTGGTAATCTTCTATTTTTTTTAATTGTTTCGAGAGCTTTCTAATATCACCCATTTTAGGCATTACCTCATCATGTATTTTCATTATTTCATCGTATAGTTTTTTAGATTCTTCGGTGGATCCGCTATTGTTGCAGGCCATTGATAATCCCAAAATTATGAGTATTAATATTCTATACATAAGCAATATTTGTGTTCATTTGTAAGGTCAATATTACAACCGATTTTATTTGTGACTGTTTAAAAAGAAAAGGAAATTTAATTTTCATGGACAGGAGAGTCATTTTATGGTTTAGACAAGATCTTAGAGTTCATGATAATGAAGCTTTAAGGGATGCTTTAGTCTCTGGGAATGAGATATTGCCCATTTTTATTTTTGATGATAGGGTATTCAATGGCTACACGTCATATGGTTTTAGAAAAACTGATAAATATCGATCCCGTTTCATCATTGAAAGTGTAAGAAATCTCAGAAAAAACTTAAAAAGTATTGGGCTTGACCTTGTTGTCAGAATGGGGAAACCAGAAGAGACCTTGTTTGAGATTGCAAAAGAACTAAAAACTTCATGGACATTTTGTAATAGAGAAAGGACTCAAGAAGAAAAAGATGTTCAAGATGATCTTGAAAAGAAACTTTGGAGCATTGGGCAAGAGATTCGGTACTCTCGTGGTAAAATGTTGTATTATACCGCGGATCTACCTTTTCCAGTTACTCACACCCCCGATACATTTACAAGTTTTAGAAAGGAGGTTGAGAAGTTTGTGGATGTTAGGTCACCACTAGAACTTCCTAAAGAAAATTTACCAAAATTGATTGATTCTGTTGACTTTGGTGATATTCCTAATTTATGTGATTTTGGTTTTAGTGATGTTGAAGTTGAAAAAAGTCAAAATGCAGTATTTAGTGGGGGCGAGGATGAGGCATTTGAACGCCTTCAATATTATATGTGGGAAAGTGACCTGATATCTAAATATAAGGATACTCGGAATGGGATGTTAGGTGCTGATTATAGCTCTAAATTTTCTCCTTGGTTGGCACAAGGCTGTATCTCACCGAAGAGGATATATCATGAGATTAAAAAGTATGAGTTGGAAAGAGGAGAAAATGAATCCACTTATTGGTTGTTCTTTGAATTGATGTGGAGAGATTTCTTTAGACTCATGGCCAAGAAGCATGGCAATCATATTTTCAAAAAAGGTGGGACAAAAAACGAAGTGAGAAAAGAACTAGAGGACAACTTGGATCTATTTAGAATATGGTCTGAAGGTCGTACTGGTTTCCCTATTGTTGATGCTAGCATGACAGAACTGAATCAAACTGGATTTATGTCAAACAGAGGAAGGCAAAATGTTGCAAGCTTTTTGGTGAAAGACCTCAAAGTCAATTGGCAAATTGGTGCAGAATATTTTGAATCATTATTGATAGATTATGATCCCTGTAGTAATTATGGTAACTGGAATTATATAGCTGGAGTAGGAAGTGATCCTCGAGAAAATAGATATTTTAATATTATTTCTCAATCACGCCGTTATGACCCAGATGGTGCATATCTTTCGCATTGGCTCCCTTCATTAAAGTCACTCTGTCCTGATAAAGTTCATGAACCTTTTGCCTTGACTCTTAAGGAACAAAAGGATTTTGATTTTATCCTCGGTAAGGACTATCCGAAGGCTTGTGTTAATGCCAAATCAATGCAATAATTTGAAACATTGGGAAGAAATTATTCACTAAAAGAGTTTAACGTTTTTGAACAAATGACTTGACCATATTGATCATTGTCTCACTAAAATAATGCTATCAAGATCCAATCTTTTTAGCAAGAAACTTTCAATCGTTTCCTCATTTTTATTCCTTTTTGTTCTGGTTGCTCTTTGGTTCCATTCAATAATGGCAACAGGTAACTCTCCTTGATAACGATTAAAATCAGTCGTATGAACTTTGGCCATTCCTATTTGATTCAGATCTGGAAACAAGGTTTTAAGCTCGGAAGCAACGTTTACAAATAGACTACTATCTACAATTTCATTGTTGAGCTCTTCTGATAATTCTTGAATCATAGCTTCTTGATCTTGCCTCATTTTTTTTGACTCGTCAAGCCTGTCAGTAATTTGCTCTAGTGTCAATAATTTATTCTCAATTGATGTAATATCAGTGAGCTCTACTTCAGTAGAAGGAATAATTCTGATTTGTGTATTATGAATGTGTAAATCTTCTAATGCGGCTATATATTCTGGGATTTTGCTATCATTTATTTTAGTGCCATATACTTTGAGTATTAATAGACGTGAAGAATCCCTTTCTTCAATATGGTAATCGTCAAGATAGTCCTTGTCTTCGCCCATTCTTTCGTTTACAAATTGCTTTAATCTACTGTCTTGCCTTACATCTTGTAAGACATTTCTAAAAATTAGAAAACTTGGAATGACTGCTGCTAAAATGATAATTAAAACAGCGATAAGGTTTCTCCTTTTATCTTCTGGATTTACATATTTTCTCAATGGAAACTTGAGAAGTTTGATAACCAAATAAGTACTCAAGGCTACAAAAAAAGTATTTAGAAAGAAGAGATAAAAAGACGTGGCTGCTACATCCCATTCTCCATTGGCAATTCCATATCCCGTAACACATAGAGGTGGCATTAATGCGGTTGCGATGGCTACTCCAGGCAATGTAGTAGATATGTCTTTTCTGGCTATTGAAACAATTCCGGCTATTCCGCCAAAAATGGCAATAAAAATATCCAAAAATGTAGGTTTTGTTCGAGCACTAATCTCAGCTGTAATGTCATCGAAAGGTGTCACAGCAAAATAGATTGTACTTGTCACCAATGTAATAAAGATTGCCAGCCCCAAATGCTGTAAAGATTTAAAGAGAGTGTCATGATCATTGATGGCTACACCAAGACCAATTCCCAGTATTGGGGACATGAGAGGAGAAATGAGCATGGCACCAATAATGACAGCTTGTGAATTTTGACTAAGACCAATAGAAGCAATCACAATGGAGCACATAAGCATCCAAGCATTGGCTTCATTCATTGATTTTTTATTCTTGATCTCGGCTATAGTTGCTTTTTTGTCGACCCCTTTGTCAAGTCTAATTACATCAGAAATGTATTGCTTGATCCCTTTTACAATGACAGTAAATTCCGGTAGCTTGACCTCTCTTTTGTTTGGATTGCTTTCCATATAACTATACTATTTTTCCTCTAGATAGAGTCAAAGTACGATCACATTTCGAAGCTAAATCTTTGCTATGTGTTACGATTATGAAGGTTTGACCAAGATCTTTTCGTAATCTTAATATAAGATCAAAAAATTCCTCCGAGATACTATCATCCAAGTTTCCAGTTGGCTCGTCAGCTAGAATAACACTTGGATTATTAATGAGTGACCTCGCTATTGCTACTCTTTGTTGTTCGCCACCAGACATCTGATTAGGTTTATGCTCTAATCTTTCCGACAAGCCCAAATAACTCAAAAGCTCTATTGCTTTTTCTTTTGAGGCATTAATATTTTTCTTGCCAATTAAAGCAGGGATCATCACATTCTCTACAGCTGTGAACTCTGCTAATAGATGGTGAAATTGAAAAATAAATCCCAGTTTCTCATTTCGAAATTGAGCCAATTCTTTTGGTTTGAAATTGGTGATATTTTGATCGTTCAACTGAACAATTCCCTCATCGGCTTTGTCCAGGGTTCCCATAATATGTAGAAGGGTCGTTTTTCCTGATCCTGATTTTCCTACTATCGCTACGATTTCTCCCTTTTTAACATTCAGAGACACATCCGATAGGACTTGGAGATTACCATAACTCTTAGAAATATTTTTGGCTTGAAGCATGGGCGAAAGATATGGATTTTACACTATTTTGAAGTAAACCGAGAATCTAAGAATGAAATTTTAAAACCTGAGTGCCTTTCTAATTTCTTTATGTTTACTCTTTTAATAATGGTAGAATTTCTTAAATGAACCTCAAGACTATAAATAGTTGTATTGGACAATACAAAGTAAAACTAAGTGATCCAGAATATGATGGATGGCGACTCTGGGAACTGGTGGCGCAATTTCAAAAAAGCTGGGATTTGAATGCCTCTGATATGTCTCAAATGTATAAATCTAGTTTTGAATTTAATTCACCACTTTGGAATCAAGATAATTATTACCCTAAAAAAGCAATGGAACGATATATCAATGTCAATGAGGATTTGGTAAGGGCAAGTTTTAAGGATTTGATGAATGAAAAAAGAGAGATTTCAGGACGTATTGATCGATTTGCATTTCAATGTGATGAATTGTATAAAATGGATAGAAAATTAACCGAAAAAGTGGAACCACATTTTCATGGTGATAAGCGAATGATCTTCATTTATTTGTCATTCTTATATCCAGATTCTTACTCTTTGTATGACTTTCCGCTCTTCAAACTGTTTATGGAGAAAATAGGTAGTAAAAGTTCTCCTCTAGAAGCGGACATTGAGAGATATGTAAAAGTATGTAAGACTCTCTCAGTTTTAATTCAAAAAGATAAAGAGTTAATAGACATTGTACAAGATAATGTATTCCAAATCACAAATGATCAGTTGTTTCCAATGCTTCTGGTTTTTGAATTGTATGGCTTTGTAGGCCACTATAAGTTTTAACTCATAGCGTAAAACTATTAGTAATAAGACTTATCAAACCTATTCATTTTCATTTAAATATTATCTTAAAGCCTTCCCTAAATGGAACATTAAATTAGAATATGTCGAGTAATGAAAGTAATCAACTGAAAAAAACACTTGGTCCCTTAATGTTGTGGGGGCTTGGAGTAGGATATGTCATTTCAGGTATGTATTTCGGTTGGAATTTAGGTCTTGAAAAAGGTGGAACCTTAGGTTTAGCAGTTGCTACCTTATTCATTATTGTAATGTATCTCACCTTCACATTTAGTTATACAGAGCTGGCCTGTTCTATTCCTAAGGCGGGTGGGGCATTCGCTTATGCACATAGAGCTTTAGGCAAGGACTGGGGCTTTTTAGGAGGCATGGCACAAAACATAGAATTCATATTTGCACCCCCTGCGATAGCTTTTGCCATAGGGGCTTATATGAATTTATTCTTCCCAGATATACCCATAATTGCGATTGCTTTAGCTGCTTATTTGCTTTTTACTTGTATCAATATATTTGGAGTAAGATTAGCTGCTTCATTTGAATTAATCATTACAATAGTTGCAGTTTGCGAATTGTTGATTTTTGCTGGTGCGGCATTGCCCTCTTTTGAATGGAGTAATGTTCAACATAATCCGCTTCCTAATGGATGGGGTGGAGCATTTGCAGCTATACCATTTGCCATATGGTTTTTTCTAGCAATTGAAGGTGTGGCAAATGTGGCTGAAGAAACAATAAATCCACAAAGAAATGTACTTATTGGATTTGGGTCAGCTATCCTCACTTTAGTGGTTCTATGTATTCTTACATTTAGTGCTTCTGTTGGCGTTGAAGGATGGGAGGCCGTTGTTTATCCAGAAGGAAGTAATGTAGCGTCAGATTCTCCCTTACCATTAGCCTTATCACGTATTTATGGTGAAAATCATTTTTTATATCATTTAGTTACTTCAGTTGGATTGTTTGGATTAGTAGCTTCTTTCCATGGTATTATTCTTGCTGCTGGGAGATCTACATTTGAGTTTGGAAGAGAACGGTTTGCTCCCAAAATTTTAGGGAATGTTCATTCTAAATATAAAACTCCTGCCAATGCTCTTATTGCAAATATGGTTGTCGGAATCATAGCCCTTTTTACGGGTAAAACTGGTGAGATTATCACCATTGCATGTTTTGGAGCATTGAGCCTTTATATCATTTCAATGATTTCTCTTTTAGTATTAAGAAAAAAAGAACCTGAAATGGACAGACCATTTAAGGTTCCAATGTATCCGCTTACACCCATTGTAGCCCTGGTTATTGCAAGTGTTGCGTTCGTAGCTATTACCATTTACAATCCTACATTGGCTTTAATCTATTTTGGAATATTGGTCGTCACTTACGGTTACTTTAAATTGACTTTCAAAGAGACTGAATAATGAGCAAAATTGATCTTAAAAAGATTAAAGTTATTCTTCTGGATTTAGGAGGTGTGGTATTTCAATCTTCAGGAATATCTAATAATAGAATCAATTGGTATATCATAAACCAACTCAATGAAAAGTATGGACATGATTTGAACATTGGGAATTGTAGGCTATCAACATTTGTGTCCGAGTATAGCTATCTCACGAATCAATTTTTAGGTGAACTTGAATTCCTAGCAGGAATATTTGATACGATTGAATTCAATAAAGAGCTTATAGAAATACTTAATGTGGATCATGATATAATCATAGTAAGTGATAATTACAGAGAGAATATTGAATATATATCTCAGAGATATAGATTTAGTGAATGGTCTATTAAGCAGGTGTATTCTTTTGATTATCATATGGTTAAATCAAATTCTGAGTTTTTCAAGAGACTTCTAGATGAACTGGACTTTGAAAAGGAAGAAATGCTTTTGATTGATGATAGTCCAAACAAGATTGCAAGTGCAGCTGCAAATGGAATACATGGTATATTGTACAAAGGAAATGACGAAATTGCCCTGGAGTTTATAGATTAATAAAAGTAAGAAGATGAAAATTAGAGGAATGCTCTCTATTCAGGAATTATCCCAAAAGGTGGAGAATGAAGAAGTAGAAACTGTCATTGTAGCTTTTACAGATCATTATGGTAGAATGATGGGAAAACGATTTGACGCAGAATTTTTCTTGGAATCTTGCGTCGAAAGTGGAACTCATGCATGTAATTATCTCTTGACCACAGATATGGAAATGGAGCCAGTAGAAGGCTACAAATATGCTAATTGGGAACTGGGATATGGAGACTTTCACATGGTACCAGATATGAAGACTTTGAGAATTGCTGATTGGCTCGACAATACAGCCTTAGTGATGTGTGATTTAGTGGATGACAAAACCCATAAGATGGTGTCTTTTGGACCAAGGTCTATATTGAGGAAGCAATTGGATGATGCCCGATCGCTCGGATATAAATGTAATGCGGCTTCAGAATTAGAATATTATGTATTTGAAGATGGTTATCGTTCAGCTCATGACAGGCACTATCAAGATATGAAACCTGCAGGATGGTACCTTGAAGACTACCACATTATGCAAGGTACGCGAACTGAGTTTTTCACTGCTGCTGCACGTAAACATCTTAAAAAGTCAGGAGTACCTGTAGAAAATTCTAAAGGAGAGTGGGGGT
>DKPS01000268.1:1188-29597 GCA_002471345.1 Saprospiraceae bacterium UBA7328 | reverse complement strand
AAATGTTCACAACTAAAAAAAGAGTTATGGAAATATATTCATAACTCTTTGATTATCATGGTGGAGCCTACGGGATTCGAACCCGTGACCTCTTGACTGCCAGTCAAGCACTCTAGCCAACTGAGCTAAGGCCCCATTCAGTCCATTTGGGTTGCCAAATATACATTTTCCAAGAAAATTCAGTACATTTTGACAAGAGATTTAATCGCTTTTCAATATTGTCATTAACATTTCATTTCCAATTCATTGACAATCGATTAACAGGCACATGTAGGTTTGAATAATAGCTTTGGATATTTACTAATTCAAAAACGATTATCATGATATAGTACATAATTACATTTAGCTTGATTCTTGGAGTGATTGCTTCTTATTCTCAAAATCAAACTTATACTACCAGCTCTGAAGAAGAGCATCTTTGGGGCCCAATAAGTAATGATGCATTAACCCAAGCTCCTTATGCCGAATGGTATGAAGAATCTATCAAAGACTATTACCCTGACAATGATATTCAAATGGGGGTTTCTAATTTAGAAAAAATGAACGTGACAATATATCTAGGAACTTGGTGTGGTGACAGTAAGAATTGGGTCCCTAAATTCATTTCGCTTTGGAATTCCCTTGGCTTAGATACAGAGCATATATCTTTAGTAGGCTTACATGGAGGCAGGGCACATTATAAACAAGGGCCTGAAGCAGAAGAAAAAGGGGCTCATATACATCGAGTCCCCACCTTTATTTTTGAAAAAAATGGCTCTGAGGTTGGCAGGATCGTAGAGCGGCCTTTGAATTCTCTAGAGCTGGATATCGCTCAGCTAGCAGCAGGAATCCCCTCGGAACCTAGATACCAAGCTGTCTCTTACATGATAGACTTCTATGAAAACCATGAAATAGAGCAATTCGATCACGAAATAGACCAAATCATTGATGATACAGATCGCATAAATAGTGGAATCTATGAGCTGAACACTTATGGATCAGTGCTCCAATCTGCTGGTGAGTTTGAAAAAGCACAACAAATATTCAAACTTAATCAGAAAATGTATCCTTATGAACCTCGATCTCATTACAGTCTTGGAGTTTCTCATATGGGAAAAGAAGAATGGAACGACGCCAAGGACTGCTTTATAGAGGCATTAAAAATCAATCCGAAGGATCCATATGCAGTGAAAAGACTTCATGATACAAATGAAAAACTAAAGTCATAAGAAAATCCACATCTGTATAATGAGAATAAATCTAAATAGATAGCAGGAAAAAAAAGGAAGATTCGATAATTAAAGTATGAAAGGTAAATCTGTTACTTTACTGATCTGATATGTAGGAATTATAAAGTCTTCCTTTTCTTCCTTTGTTGATATCAAACAGGTGTTAATTCCGAATTTATGGCCACCTAAAATGTCGGATTTAAGGCTGTCTCCGATAATCATCATTTGGTCTTTGCGGGGTGGATTCTGTATGGACTGATAGGCATGCTCAAAAAATCCTTCATGAGGTTTAGCGACTCCTATTTCATCCGAAACAATAATGCTATCAAAGAAATGATCAATTCCCACTCGTTTTAATCGTGGGCGCTGTACCTCTTTAAGTCCATTGGTCACAATACTAAGTTTATATTTAGGTTTAAGACTACTCAGCAATTGTGTTACTCCATAATAGGTATTGCTATTTTGAACGATATAATCTAAATATATTCTATTGCTTTCTTCCCCATTAAGATGAGTGAGACCTAACTCTTTGAATAAGATAGAAAATCTTGTTTCCCGTATCTCCGTTGCTGTGATCTGTCCGGCTTCAAATTGAGCCCAAACTTTGGCGTTGATATTTTTATAAAGACCATAGATCTCTTCAGAGTAACTGAGCCCCTTCTCTTTGAAAAGAGACCTAAAAGCCTTTTTACTAGATTCACTAAAGTCTAGAAGTGTATTGTCTAGATCAAAAAGCAACCAAGAAATATTTGAAGCTTCCTTTTTAATCCTTATTGCCTCTAGGTTTGAAAAACATGTAATCTGTCTTAACGTCTTTATTAAAAGGTACACCTAACTGATATCCTAAATTTTCGTCTTTAGAATCATCTAATATGTCTAAACCATAAACTACCTTTTTAGGGTCATCATAAACCATGGTGCCGAAGATTCTGTCCCAAAGAGAAAAGATATTTCCATAATTTGTATCTGTCCATGGTCTTTCAAAATGATGGTGAAACTTATGCATATTAGGAGTAACAAAAATCACACTCAATGCTTTGTCCAACCATTCAGCCATCCCAATATTAGCATGAGTGAAGTAGGTAAATGGTATTGTCAAAATTCTATAAAACAAATAGAATGCAATTGGCATTCCTGTAATCAAAATAGCTACAAGAGCAAATATTTCCCTAAAAACATAGTCTCCTGGATGATGTCTCGTACCCGTAGTTGCATCTACATGAGTATCACTATGATGAATCATATGAAACCTCCACATGAAACCAACTTTATGGAGAGTGACATGTGCTACATATTGAGCAATAAAATCCAATGCCATAACACCTAAAAGCAAAGATGCCCACATCGGAAGTGACATCATATTAAGCAAGCCAAATGAGTTTTCCCCAGTCCAAATGCATACACCAACCACAGCAGCACTAAACAATGCATTAATTATAATAGTACATACTAAAAAAAAGATATTCACTCCAGCATGCTTCCATTTCTTATAATCAAAATTAATGAGAGGATCAAAAACTTCAATAAGACTAGTCAAACTAAGAACTCCAAAAATCCAGGCCAATTTTTGCCAATTTTCTAAATTCTCAAAAAATGATAAAAAAGCTTCCATAATCTAAATGTTAGTGTTGATAAAGCTAATGATTTATATCTCCTTTTAAGGTTAATCAATTCAACATTTGAATCAAATTATGGAAAGAATTATCATAAGGAAACAAATTGGAATATTTTTAAGCCATGATAACAAGATATACACACCTTGAGTGCCATCAATGTGGCAAAACCTATAACAAAGATGAGACACAGACTTTTTGTACTGATGATAATCAACCATTAGTGGCGAAATATGATTTGAGTAAATGTAGTCCAAATGAACTCATTGCTGAAAGAAATGATATGTGGAGATATCAGGCCATGCTTCCTATCGAAAGTATAGAAAATCAGCTTCATCTAGGGGAAGGTGGAACACCTCTAATCCCTTTAAAAAAACTTGGGAGCACTTATGATTGTCACAATCTTCTATTGAAAGATGAAGGCTTTAACCCTTCTGGATCATTCAAGGCTAGAGGAATTTCAATGGCTATTTCTAAAGCGAAAGAATTAAGTATTCAATCCGCATCTATTCCTACAGCAGGAAATGCTGGTTCCGCCTTAAGTGCATATTGCGCCAAAGCAGATATCGATGCACATATTTTTATGCCTGAGGCAACTCCAAAGGTTTTTCAAGTGGACTGCAGAGTGATGGGTGCAAAGGTTACCACTGTACCAGGATCAATATCAGATGCTGGAGCAATGATGAGAGATAAAAATGATGGGTCTTGGTTTGATATTACTACTCTCAAAGAACCATTCAGACTTGAAGGGAAAAAAACTATGGGTTATGAGATTGCAGAACAAATGAATTGGAAACTTCCTGATGTTTGTATCTATCCTACAGGAGGTGGAACAGGACTTATCGGTATTTGGAAAGCTTTCAAAGAAATGAAGGAAATGGGATGGGTAAGTTCTATTCCTACAAGAATGGTAGCCGTACAGACTGATGGATGTAATCCTATTGTTACCGCATGGAAAGAAGGGAAAGATTCTTCTATTCCTTTCAAGAGTCCTAAAAAAACCATCGCTAATGGACTAAGAGTACCTCATGCATTTGGAAACAAGTTGATACT
Source organism: Saprospiraceae bacterium UBA7328 (assembly GCA_002471345.1). Classification (GTDB taxonomy): domain Bacteria; phylum Bacteroidota; class Bacteroidia; order Chitinophagales; family Saprospiraceae; genus UBA7328. The sequence goes on along the minus strand of DKPS01000268.1, from coordinate 25,723 downwards.
TAAGACATTAAATGAAAGTAATGGATATGCTTTGGATGTTTCAGAAGAAGAAATGATGAATGGCCTTTCAGAATTTGCTCAAACCGAAGGAGTATTTCTTTCACCTGAAGGTGCTGCTGTATGGGAGGCCTTTAAAAAATTGAGAAAAGAGGAATGGATTAAGACTGATGAATCTGTTGTCTTGCTGAATACAGGCTCTGCTTACAAATATGTTGAAAATATTCAAGAAGCATATTCTTAGACTATTTTCTTTTTTTCTCGTCAGCTCGGCGTCTTCTTGCATTCGAATCTCCAAAGCCTGTCTTCTGCAACCTTTCTTCTATTTTGAACTCAGTTTCGGCATAAACACGCTCACCGATAGGTTCGATAATATCTCGATCATTGTTTCTCACGTTTTTAACTCTAGTATTAACGGGATATGCATTCATATCATGTTCAGGTAGCGGGTGCAACAAATCAGTAACATCTGGTAATGGAGTTTCTAGATTGAGCCATTTTTGATAATCATGTTCCTGAATAATTACAGGAGTTCGATGATGTTTGACATGTTTCTTCATCATGCCATTAGGATAGGTTGTCAATATTGCAAATGATTTTTTCAATTCACCCGTTGATTTATCTACCCATTCCTTCCATATTCCTGCAAGTGCAAAGATTCTCTTTTCTTTAAGGTATACTACAAATGGTTTGCTTAACTTTTCTTCCTTAGAACCTTCAAAAAAACAATTGGCCCAAATCAGACACCTTTGTCCTCTAATCAGTGACCTAAACTCTCTCGAATCCTTAATGTGAAATGCACCCGTATAATTTGGGTCATCTTCTTGATTATAATATTTACCACTTCCTTCTGACCTTGCATTAATTAAATATTTTCTGGTCTTTTGCCACTCTGGTATATAGCCAAAGGTGAACATTTGAAGGGTAGAAGGGTTATCTGAAGCCAAAACTGGTGCTTGCTGTGATGGAGCAATATTAAACGACTTAAAAGCTTCAATTTCAGGAGATGCAGTTAGGTTAAACTTTTTTGTCAGTAATTTAATCTCTTTGACTAATGTATACCTTCCACACATCCGGTTTATTTTTTTGGGATATAGTGCCCATCATAAACAGTATTCCATGAAATACCATCTAAACTTTGTTTCCATGTTTGTCTTACTCCTTTTTCTTTTAGGTCTGTCCAGATGAGCTTATTATATATAGACCCTGTACTCCGTTCTTCTTTATTAGATAATATCATTTTATTATCAGAATACGCTCCCACTATATGTAAGGTAACTCCTGAATTATCTACCCAGTATTGTTTCCATTTATTGTTTATTTGATTGTATTTACTGAAACTTGTTCCCTCATATGGGCTCCTACTAGAGCTGTAAGTTTCTTTAATGACATATCGGTTAAGCACGCACTCTATATGGCTATGCCCCACTAAAGTGTCTGTGCCATATTTATAGACGTCCCACTCTCCTACCCAAAAATCAAACTGTCCATCCTTTTGTGATTCTACTTTGGCCTGGGCATCAACACATGTTGAGTTTATTAAAGTAAAAAGCAAAATCCATTTGAAAATCTTTAATACTGAAAAATCCATCATAGTAATAATTGATTAACTCTATAACGTTCTAAAATCTAAATCGCAATTTATATGGAATATATAAGTAATATAATTTAGCTTTGGTGCGAAATTGATTTCGTCGATCATTTTTCAGACCGAGGTGAGCAAATTATAATCTGAGGAGTAAAAAATAGAACACTTTAAAGAATAATTCCCTCGGTCTTTTTTTACCCTACCTTTTCTATTTGTTATTGATGATATATAGTGTTGTGGACTAATGTCTTACCACACTGAGCACAAGCTTGTTCAGACCCTGCGCCTCCTGCATGACCATCAGGGCATGCATAATGCCAAACCCCGCTTGAGTTTTGAGCTGGTTCTAAACCAGGTGCTCCTCCCCCAACTGTAGGAGTTATTGTCCCTCCAGCATTTTGAAATACCGGGCTTATGGCACCGCTTGGTTGAGGAATGATTTGCTCGGTTGCTGCTGCAGAAGGATTTAATGGATTTGCATTTATTGGATTATTGTGAAAAGCATCATTGTGTACCAATGCAGCTTGACATTGAGTACATGTACCTTCTCCTGCTCCACCGCTACCTACATGACCATTCGGGCATATATAGTGCTCTACACCGCCTACAGAAGAAGGTGCAGCTTGAGTAGCAGGACTAATATTATTTGCTTGATTCACTAAATCAGCAGGTGGAGGAGTATTATGAAATGCATCATTATGGCTCAGTTCTGCACCGCATTGAGCGCATTGTCCAGCTCCAGCTCCACCACTGCCTGCATGACCATTAGGGCAGATGTAATGCTCTACATCTGGATTGGTAGCTCCAAGGTCGTTCACATTAGTGGTTTGACTAGCTAAATCTTGTTGAGGTTCTGAATCATGGTAGGCTGTATTGTGTTCTAAAGTTGCTCCGCATTCACTGCACGTACCTGCTCCATCACCACCTTTTCCTGCATGCCCATTTGGGCATATATAATGTTCTACTCCTCCAGCAAGTGTTGAAGAGGGTGTATTGACTGCAGTTGAATTTGCAGGTGCAGGTGCATTATTCGTAGCATCTCCATCTTTACATGATTGTGATACTAAAACAAAACCTAAAACAAGGAAGTAAAAAACGTAGCGCATTATATATTATTAATTGGTATTGCTCAAAGATACAGGAGAATCTTAAATTAAGTCTAACTCTTCTTTATTTTCTTGTAATACCGAAATGATAAATTCGATTAATTCTCTGAGTTCCATACCTATCAATTCTGCTCCTTTAAGACACTCCTCACGGTCCACAGTCGCTGCAAATTTTATGGTTTTAAATTTCTTCATTACGGATTTCACTTTCATCCCATCTATTTTCGTTGGCCTTATCAATGCAGCTGCTACAATGAACCCAGTTATTTCATCAGCAGCAATAATACATTTATCCAACAAAGAATTTCTCGGCACATTCCATTTTGTATAATGTCCTGCAATAGCGTGAGCAATCTCCTTTTCTCCTAATTTATTTAATTTCTCAACAATTACATTAGGGTGGTCTTCAGGATATTTTTCATAATCAGCATCATGTAACAGGCCTGTGATTGCAAACTTTTCTACGTCTTCATCAAATTTTTTAGCTAAAGCTTCCATAACTAGCTCTACAGTTCTAGCATGTCTCCTGAGGGATTTTCCTTCCGTCATTTCATAAAATAGATTTCTAGCTTCTGTTCTAGTCATTAATTCTTTTTTGAATTACTTAAATACTAATTTCCCAATGGTTCTGTCAAAACGGAGTACATTGTTTTTATACCATCGAAATAATTTCCCAATCTAATATTTTCATTTGGGCTGTGCTGATTATTATCTCTATTGACTGTCGGTACTGTTACTGCAGGAACTCCCAGTTCTACTACAAAAGGTGAAATAGGGATACTCCCTCCTGAAGTTCTTTGCATTATTGGGTCTTTCCCAAAGGCTTTCTTCATTGCTTTTGATAACCAAATGCCTACTTCTGAATCAAAGTCTGTTCTATAAGCTTTATATGATGTATGAGCATCGAAAGTACAAATTCTGTCATATTGAGCTCTCTCTTGAGAACTGGGCTTGCCAGCTACAATATGATACCCCTGATCAGCTATATGATCCTTTACTAATCCTATAAGTCTATCTGGATCACTTTCTAAAACTAATCTTATATCCATTTCTACAGTTGCAGAAGATGGAACAATAGTACGAGTCTCTTCTCCTACCCATCCTGATAACATTCCCCTTACATTAAGCGAAGGATATTGTAAGGCTTCTTGATATGTGGTTCCTACCCTATCCGCTTCAGCAATACCCATTTTGTTTTTTATGTTCTGTTCATCATCTGGAACAGCTTTCAAAATTTTCCTAACATCCTCAGAGATATTTATCCCATCATAAAATCCATCAATAACTACTCTACCATAATCATCTTTCATACTAGAGATTAATTTTGAAAGTCGCACAGCAGGATTGGGAATATAATTACCATAATGCCCACTATGCTGTGGAAAATAAGGCCCAAAAACCTTTATTGTCACATCAATTATTCCCCGTGCTCCGAAGGTAAGTGTAGGTTCATTTCTGAGATGTCGTGGTCCATCAAATATGACAAGCATATCAGATTTTAAAGATGTTGCATTTTCCTTAACTGCTTGTGGCAAATTCGGAGATCCTAGCTCCTCCTCAAAATCCATGATTACCTTAATGTTAAAATCTGCAGTTTCATTTCTATCGTTCATCATATCCAGTGCTGTCAAAAACATGACAACCGCCCCTTTTGAATCTGAAGTAGATCGAGCAAATATCCTCAATTCTGGGTCTGGTATCTTCTCATTCAGGTTTTCCCAACTAACATTCTGCCAATCCCCATCCCTCGATCTCTTTTTCAAAACTGCTGTGTATGGGTTTTCTTGATACCAAAAATTGGGATCTACAGGTTGTCCATCAATTTGAAGATATATTAATACTGTTTTCGCATTTTTCTCTTTCACTTTTTTCTCAGCTAAGAGAAGAGGAACTGTAGGGGTTTCTAATCTTTCTAAAATAAATCCTCGTTTTTCGAACTCCTTTTCACACCACTTCACATTCTTTTCAATATCGAGAGGAAAATGAGCATCATTAGGTATTGCTAAGAGGTCTTTGAGCAGAGGAATAGACTCTTTTCCATATTCTCTATAATCCTGATCTGTCTGACATATTAAGGGTGAAAAATGTGATGTAAGTATCACAACAATAAAAACAATGAATGACTTCATGGTAGAATTTTAAAAGTGCAAAACAGAATGTAAAAATTTATTTCAACACATCAAAAATATGTGAATACTTGACAGTGAATAACTGATTGTCCTGCTTGAAATCATCTCGTATTTCATTAAATACTATAAAAAGACCAGAATTAGCACTTCTAAGCCATCCAAGTCTCAGGTTTGTAGAAAACCTGTCAGACGACTGATTGTATTGTATAAGCGTTTGTACAAAAATCTGAGGCGTAAATGAATATGATAACCTTCCTCTTACTACATGAGTCAAAAACTCTCCACCAGGCAAATCGATATCAAATCTATTGAAACTTATTTCACTATTAAATTTATCTCCTATCCTTGCAGTTATTCCTAATGAATTTGAAATCCGAGTACCCCCAAAAAAACCTCCAAACACACCTCTATAGGATAAACTAACTGGCTTGCTTTTATCTGTCCAAGCAACTGGAAAAAATTCTGCGTGATTGTAAGTACCAGGCTCAACAAATACACCGTCCGATATTTCAAACCTTTCCTTTACACCTTCTTTGGTAAAATTAACACCAGTATGAAACTCATATCCATTTTTCCATACCCAATGATTGTCTATATGTAGAAACATAGTCTCCATAAATCCATTAAAATCCCAAAAGCCTCTATATGCAACATGTGGGCGAACTTCTAACAAACCACCTAAAATATCTTTTTTGGGTCTTATCACTTTAAATACAAGAGCTTCAAATTTTCTGAATGCTGATCGCTGTAAAAATCCAACTTCTGGATTAAAATCCTGCCCAAGCTGCGTATATCCAATATAGTTATTCCATCCATTCCAGCTGTGATTAAACCTTACTCTATAAGCTATATCTCCTCCATCTCCACCTGAAATTCCAGGGGTATTACTTTTTGCAATAAATGCATGAATCTGTGCTTTTTTGCCTAAACCAATTTTGCTATCTATAGCATAAACCGTATTGTGTTCATCACCTCTATCTTGTGTCCTGGATCTATTGACTACAACTCCGCCAAGGCTCGTTCGTGTACCTGCAAATTCGTGATTGACTCTACCTACAGTAAATGTATTTCCATTTAGACCTTCATCATCTACATCACTAGTATACATATTTAAAAAACCAATATTAGTATTCTTTTGCTTTCCAGAGAGACGGATACCACCAAGTATTGGCACTAAACCACCATTTTCACTAATTCCAATTCTCCTACTAAAAAACAAGTCAATTTCACCTGGACTCCCAACTGAAAAAAGTCCTGCATTTTCTAAAAAGAATGGTCGCTTTTCAGGAAAAAACAAATTGAATCTGTCCAGATTTACTTGTTCTTCATCTACTTCAACTTGAGCAAAATCGGTATTTAATGTAGCGTCTAATGTAAGACTGGGGGTTAAGCTGTATTTTAAATCCAATCCAACCTCACCATCTGTATTCCACTCTGGGCTTTCAGCATTAAAGTCCTTAGAACTTTGGCCTAGGACATATGGAATCAACTTAAGATTTCCTTGAGTTTTCAGATCTAATCCTATTAAGTCCCCTGCCATACTCAATCGTGCAATTTCAAATGTGAGAGGTAGAGGAGACCAAAACGATTTTTCATTTTTATTTCTAATATTTCTTTGAATGTTGAGACCCCATTTCTGATTGCCTTTACCAAATCGAAGAGTTTTAAGCGGAATTTGAAATTCAGCACTCCAGCCATAGTCACCAGTGGATGTTTTTACTTCCCAAGACCCATCCCAATTCAAGTTGAATCCTCCAATTGTACCTCCCTGTGCTCGATTAGAATTAAAATTTCCTTGTCCCTCATTATCTACTTGTGCATCATACTGAATACCAATTGGATTTGTTCCAAATACAAATCCATTTCGAGTATCATGATAGGTATCAAATATGAATCGAATTGCATCGGTTTCATCTAATGAAGCATCCCTTCTAGAATCAGTGACTATTAACACATCAGCATTAGGGTCATACATGACAGCTGATAGGTATAAATTGTCCTTGTCATATGCGATGCGGATCTCAGTTCTTTCTGATACAGGTGCACCCTGATTAGGCTGTTGTTGTACAAGATTTGTAATAGGAAGTACATTTTGCCATGCTGGATCATTTTGTACTTCTCCATCCAAAGTTGGCACTTCAGTAATTGCTGTCGCTGAAGCAACTGGCCTCTCAGAATCAGTTTGTGAAAATAACGAACTCGAAGATGCTAAAATGGCTATAATCAGAAAAACGAGATAACAGGATATTGAATTAAGATAAGATCGCATTACATATTTTTTTAATACGACATATTTAATGAAATATGAGGAATATTCCACCATGACTCTTATAAAATGAACTAAATCGAGGTTATTCTTCAGATTCCAATCAGAATCTTTTAGATTCAAGAATTACAAAGTGAAAAGCTTATTCAATAAATTCCGCGTCTTCAATAATATCAAAAATCGAATCGTCATATTCTTCCGCAGAAACGGTCATATTTTCCAATATTAACTTATTTCTAAACTCGGTAGGCAATCCGTCCTTATATCTAAACCAGTCTAAACTATTAGGCAAGATCAATCCATTGACGATTCCCCAGTCATTGTATCTTATCCAATGTATATCCTTCGATTTCTCCTTACTGAAATAAGTAACAGTATAGCCTTACCACTCCATTTGATAGGTATCAGGATTGTAATGAATGTAGTATTCATCCTCTGGACTATATCCAATACTATCACCATAAGATATTCTAATTCCAGGATAATCAATTCCTTCAAATGAAAGAGCCTCTCTATCTCCATAGTTTATTCCATCGTCAGACAAAACAAAAGGCATGGCTATAAAATAGAACATCAGATTATGGTAGAAAACTGCATTCCCATTATAAGTTGTATCAGCTTTTAACCACACCTTTTCTCCATCGTGCCCTGTCGTAAAATTAGGTGCTTCGATACGTTCCTTCCGAGTAATTAAATCTATTTTTTGAATCTCGTTTATTTCTCCTCTTTTAATTTCATAACTCATTGACTTCATAGCCTTCCAAGCTCCTACACCACCATGTTTGTCCATTACTTTTGTAATATCTACTGGCAATTTTTTCGATATTGGCTTCTCTACAACATTTATTCGTTCATTACATGAGAACACGCATGACATTCCAAGTAACGCAGCCCAAAACAAAGGTTTTTTATACCTTAAATTATTCATCATCACTATAATAATTATTCCAATACAAATTAGGAAGTAGTAATCAAAACGGAATAGAATTACCGAAATTTATAGATCAAATGTCTCTTCAAGACATTTGCAGTGACTATATCAAGGAAAAACACCCATAGTCACATAATCACTAGCTACTTTATTAATAGCTCCGATGAATGCTGCTGTCCTCAGATCTTTGACCCTCTTTCTCTTCTTTTTCAATTCTCTAATTTCTCTGTATGCAGAAACCATAGTTTCCTCTAATCCAGATCGAACTAGATCTATTTCATCAGCCCCTCTAGAGATAAAAACCTTTTCTTTCTGGCTCACAGTTTTACCAGTCATGTTTTCAATAGTCCCCATTAGGTTGAGATATCTATTTTGATTAAATCTCTTATCCATTCTGCCAAATCTAACATGAGATAAGTTTTTCAACCATTCGAAATAGGAAACTGTCACACCACCAGCATTCAGGTACATATCTGGAACAATCAGCACTCCTTTTTCAAGTAATATATCTTCAGCCGCAGCTGTAATTGGTCCATTTGCTGCTTCTCCGATAATTCTTGCTTTCACTTTATGGGCATTGTGCTCATTAATTTGATTTTCTAATGCAGCAGGAACCAAAACATCACAATCAATGCTAATCCAATCATTTTTATCCTTTAGATATTCTCCTTTCTCATACCCTGTAATACCTCCAGTTTCTTTTTTGTGTTTCATTAATTTTACAATATCAATCCCTTCAGGATCATATAACGTACCATCATATTCTGCAATTCCAACTATAAGCGCATCGCCTTCTTCCTGAAATATCTTACCTGTGTATGACCCCACATTTCCCATTCCTTGGATTACAATTCGTTTGCCAGCCACTCCCTTTGTCAGACCAATTTCCTTCATGTCAGCTTCGAAACTCATTGCCTCTCTCAATCCATAATATACACCTCTTCCTGTTGCTTCAGTCCTTCCCCTCACTCCATTTAATTTCACAGGCTTTCCAGTTACACATCCAACAGCATCTATCTCAGAATTTCTATTGAATGTCAAATAAGTGTCTAGAATCCATGCCATTTCTCTTGATCCTGTTCCATAATCAGGTGCAGGTACATCCACACTTGGACCTATAAAATTCTTTTTGATTAATTCTGCGGTATACCGCCTTGTAATTCTTTGTAATTGGCTCACAGAATAATTTCGAGGATTAATTTTCACTCCACCTTTTGCCCCTCCAAATGGAACATCTACTATAGCACACTTATAGGTCATTAGGGAAGCCAATGCCATTACCTCTTCCTGGTCTACCAATTCACTATACCTGATTCCTCCTTTAGTAGGAGATCTGTGTTGAGAATGCTGAACCCGGTAAGCCTCAATAATTTGATATTGGTTACCAATTTTTACTGGAAAAGCCATCTGATATACCGAATTACATGACTTGATTTGTGCAAGTAATCCATTAGGATGATCAGTAAGAGCAGCGGCTTTATCGAAGTTCTTTTGAACGGTTAGATAAAAATTACTCATTGTCTAAATTTCTTTCGATTTTTTTAAGTTTTTTGTCTATTGAGATCAAGTAGAAAATTAGTCCAAGGACAAGGATTAATACTACTCCATAGACTCCATATATCTTACCAGTACTCCGATAAAAGTCAGAATCAGATGCAGATAAAATATTGGATGTAAATATTGAAAAATATAAAAAGAAAAGAATTTTCTTCATAACTAGAATGATGTCGATTTTAATAAAAAAGTCACCAATTGGTAGTAAAAATGCTCATTTTTAGTCATTCAAAGCCCTATTAATGAGTTTTTCATCGATTTTTTTAATCCTTATGCCTATCTGTGCAATCCAGCCACCGATGAGACCTAAACCTATTATAGCAGGATAAAACACCATGCGAAGGGTATTATCCATATCATCAGTCCCAAAAGCAGGGTTGCCACCATTGCCAGGATGTAAGCTTGCCGTGAGTCTAGGTATAATCATAATCAATGGAATCATGGCTGCGTAAGCAAAAATATTATATATAGCGGCTGTCTTAGCCTTCTTGTCATTGTCATCAATGCTTGCTCTTAAAATACCATAAGCTAAATATATCATCATAGAAATTGCAACCATATTAAGCTTAACATCATTAGTCCAAAAAGCCCCCCACGAAAACCTAGCCCACACTGATCCTGTAGCCACTCCAATGACTCCAAAAACTAATGAAATGTAAGTAAAAGAACTTGCAACATGATCGTGAACTGGATTACCTTTTCTGAGATACAATATGCTATAAACAAGGGCTATTGTAAGTAAAACAAACATCGCCATCCATATTGCCACATGGTAAAAAGTATTTCTAATGGTCTCAACGATTATATTTCGGTAAGGAAAAGCAAATTTCCAATCCGCTTCCGTTACTTCTAGAATGTTTTCCCATTGAGCGTTATTAGGAATATCCGTTTCTGGTTTTAGTATTCTCAGGTTAGGGTATATAGCATATCCATGCAAAGGACTATTAATTACTAATGTTGCCTCACTGACTTTTTCTTGACCCTCAAATGAATGAGGAAGTTCAAAATGAAGTATTGCATTTTGATTATCTAAAACATTAAATCCTGATGCCTTAATTTGTTGAGAGCCACTCAATCGAATGTATCCTGAATAATTCTCCTCTGCAAAACTAGTATTATAACCTCTAACAGATAAATCCACGCTAGATCCAGAATATAGACTGTGCTCAGATATCTCTGCTATTCCAGGTTTAAGTGGAATGAGCAGTCCAGCGGTGATTGCATATATGAAACATAATACACCTAAATATTTCCACCAATTGTTTTTGATATTCATATCTATGATTGCCAATTATATTTGAATAAAAACAAAGATACAGTACTCATTATAAGCACTACACTTAGTAATAATAATAAACCACTCATGTTCCAGGTCTGTTTTGAAATTAATTCTCCACCCAGATTAATGCATACTAATGTGATGGGTATGCTAATTGGAAAAGAGAGAATACCTAATAGTGTCCCCTTATTATTTGAAGTTAGCACCAATGCTGAAGGCAATGAAAAAGTAGAAGAAAGACAAAGTGATGAAACCAACAAAAGAATAATAAATAGAACTATAGGGAATGTCATAAAACTCTCCAACGATGAATGGAATATAATACTTGATAATAGAAATATTACACCTCCAATAAAAATGACTATCCAATTGTAGAGCAACTTAGCGAAAATGATATGATAAGAAGAGACAAGGTGATATAAGAAATAACTCTCTTCCTCCTTGGTTTTAGTAAAGGCTCTAAGTGCAAAATTGGTAGACAAGACTAAGATTAAGACCCAGAATATTGAATTATATGAAAATGCATCCATTGACTCGGTCCCTTTGTACAAAATATATGAGACAACCATAACAAATAAATAGAGGCCATATGAATCATACCTATTTCTGTATTCTGTTTTAAGATCTACAGATATTAAAGCCCATATTTTTTCAAAATCATTTTTCAATAAAATTCATATTAAATATTATTATAATTTGTATACCTTTGTAAATGAATGAATTAAAATTATTATGGCGCCAATTATTGTAAATATTTTAATATCACTTTTGCTTAACATCAATCTTCTTAATGAAGAAAAAGCATATACTTATCACGCTGTTTCAATAAAAAAAGGAGATGGCATGTGGTCTCTCTTGAGGCGCTACAATCTCAATCATTCAGAGTGCAATATCGATCATTTTTATGAATTGAATGGCCTTAAGAAAAACTCCTATTTACATGCTGGCAAAAAGTATAAACTCCCTGTATACATTTACACGTATGACAGCAAAAGTATTAGATCTACTATAGGTATTCAAGACTGGGACAAAGCAGTTAGAATCAAGGAATATAATGACGATTTATTATCTAGAGGTTTGAGAAAGACCGACTATAAAGAAAGTAAGATATTATGGGTTCCTCACAACGAGATTTCTTGTGTCATAAAAGATGAACCAGAGGAAGAAATAGTTCAAATAGAAAATAAAGTCACAGAAGAAAAAGAAGAATCCTACCGAAATGTGGTCAATGAAATCTATGGAAATAAGTATAAGGACGTTGCCATTTTAGACAATTCCCTTTATGGCAAAGTATTTTACGTCGTTAGTGGCCATGGCGGTCCTGATCCAGGAGCTGTTTGTAAATCCTGTGAAAATCAGCTTTGTGAAGATGAATATGCTTATGATGTAGCCTTAAGGTTAGCAAGAAACCTTACTCAACATGGAGCCACTGCAGAAATGGTTATTACAGATAAGGATGGAATTAGAGATGATAAACACTTAAAATGTGACAAGGATGAAAGGCTTGCAAATGGAAAGAAGATTCCTTTATCCCAAACTCCTCGATTAAAACAACGAACTGTTTATGTGAATAGGAAATATGCAAAATACAAGAGAGAAGGTGTCCAAAATCAATACTTAGTTTCTATTCACGTGGACAGTAGAAAATCCAACCATAAACAAGATGTATTCTTCTGTCATTTCAGAGAAAGTAAACAAGGCAAGAAGTTAGCGGAATCCCTTCAGAAAAAGTTTCAACAGAAGTATGACAAATACCAAAAGAACAGAGGTTATCATGGACATGTAGATGAAAGAAACCTGTACGTCCTCATGAATACTGCTCCTCCTGCTACACTTATAGAGTTGGCCAATATTCAAAACAAATCGGATCACAGGAGAATCCTTATAAAAGAAAATAGACAAGCTCTTGCAAATTGGATATTTGAAGGCTTATCAGATCATGCCTTAAATGAATCACAGGAGCATGTTGCAACCCCGTAAATCGGAGTTGTCAATTCTTCCTAAAACTACTAATTCATTTTTCTCATTAATATAGCCTACATCGTCTGTAGCAATAAAGGAGACGGTATCAATATTTGCTAAATCAATAATATTAATTCTTCCTGATTTGCCTTTTTTTACCATATGAAAAGGATCTGACATATCAGATATTTTGGCTTTCATGTGCAGATTCAGAGAATAAGATTGTCCATTTTGACTATATAGTTGGGAAAAACACTCAGTCATTCCATACTCGGCATGAATAAAGTCCACTCCCAGATTTACTTTCAATATGGAATCCAACTCACTTGAATTCATCTCTTCTCTCCTACCCTTCATTCCTCCTGTCTTAATTACAATAAGTTGACTCCAATCAATATTATTACTTTCTACAAAATCCAAAAGAGCATAACTCACACCAATTAAAATGGTTTTCTGATTAAGTTTTTTGAGCTTTGTGAGGGTTCTAAATAACTTATCATGATCATAAAGATAAAATGCACTATTATCAATTTGAGATTCTTTTATAAAATGGTCACACATCGTAATAAGTGAAGAACCTTCTCTTTCTAAGTATGACGGCAGTAAGCATACAAAACAGTAATCATTTAAAGATCCATACGTTTTCTGAAAAATAATGGAAGCATTTTTCAAATAGAATTTCTTATTTTTTACCTGATGGATGCTATTTACCCCTGACGTTCCAGAACTGCTAAACCTAGTCTCCTCTTTCCAATGCCCGGATTTGATTTTATGGGATTTAAAAAAAGAAATTGGTAAATAAGTGAATTCGGACTCAGAATAGTTCTGAGCTACCTGATCATGATATTCATTAAAAAGAGGATTATATTTTAATTGAAATTTATGAATAGCTCTGGTCAATTGCCAAAATTCATTATCATTACTGATGGCAGCAAAACTTTGAAAGAGACGTTTTCGTTCTAATAGATATGAATTACTCAAAGACTATATTATTTTCTTGCATTGGAATCCTTATTCTTGTCATCACATCATGTGGGGAAAGCGAACAAATTTCACCAATTCCTGAGATATCTTTTTTGGGTTTTAGCAAAGATACTATGGTTCAAAGTAACTTTAACCTTGACACCATTCAGTTTTCTATTGCATTTACTGATGGTGATGGTGATTTAAATAGACTAGAAGATAATTTAGGCGCTAAAATTATAATCACAGATTTACGAACTAACGCACTCTATGATAGATTTTTACTCCCTAATATACCTAGCAGTGGCAAGGTCACAGGAGAAATGTTCGTTAGACTTTTTAGTACGTGTTGTGTTTTTCCTGACAATATCCCGCCTTGTTCAATAAATGAAAAATATCCTACAAACGAACTCGCTCTCCAAATTGTTCTTCAGGACGGAAGTGGCAACAATAGTAATAAAATAGAAACACCTCCAATTATGCTTCTTTGTAAGTAAGCCAGTTCACATCCTTTCTTAATTTGTTTTGGGTTCTATACTCCAGAGAATTCTTTATGACCTCATAGTTGTACTCCCAATGCGCTTCTGGAGGCAGGCTCATAAGTATCGACTCTGTTCTTCCATTCGTTTCTAATCCAAATTTAGTTCCTCTGTCATTTACCAAATTGAATTCAACATATCTTCCTCTCCGTACTCTCTGCCACTTCTCATTTGTCTGTGTATACTGCCTTGTAAAATTATTCTCAAAAAGATGAGAATATATCGGAACAAATGCAAGCCCAACCTCTTTCACAAAATTCCAGACTTCTTTTTTATCTTTTGAAATACGATCTCCTAATCGATCGAAGAAAATCCCTCCAATACCACGAGTTTCATTCCGATGAGGAATAAAGAAGTAATCATCTGCCCATTTCTTATACTCTGCATAAGCATTCTCAGACAACTGATCACAAACTTGTTTTAAATAGTTGTGAAAGAAACGAGCATCGCTGTCAATGATATAATGAGGGGTTACATCTATTCCTCCTCCAAACCACCATACTGAATCATTCACTTCAAAGTAACGAACATTCATATGAATGATAGGAACCCATGGGTTTTTAGGATGCAAAACAATCGATACTCCTGATGCTAAAAATTGCCCAGAGGGAATATCTAATTTTTTAGCCATTATTTCAGGCATTTCACCATAGACCTCCGAAAAATTCACTCCACCTTTTTCAATGTGCTGACCTTTTATTACTCTAGTTCGTCCTCCTCCTCCACCATCTCTGTTCCACTTGTCTTCATGAAATCTTCCTGATTCATCAAGGCCTTCCAAGGACACACAGATCGAGTCTTGTAAATCTTTAAACCACTCTACAATTTCTGATTTTCCAATTTGATTTTGATCAGGCATTTTCTTGAATTGCGGATTCTACTACTTTTTTACTATTTCCTACAAAAACTCGATCTCCAATTTGAATAACAGGTCTTTTGAGAAAGGTATATTCTGAAATTATCAAATCTCCCATTTCACTCAAACTAACTTCTCTTTCATGAAGTCCCATTGCTCTATATTTCATAGCTCTTTTGCTGAAAAAGTCAGAATAATCACCTCCATGCAAATCAAGAAGATTATCCAAATCAGCTCTCTCTATTCCTGATTGCTTAATATCTATAAGATCAAAGTCCGACGTATCTCCTAGTTCTTTTATGATTCGTTTGCAGGTTGAGCAAGAGGATAAATGCCAAATTCGTTTCATTAATCTACGAATTACCCTTTTTGTAATCTGCTAAGAATTTCTCTAATCCAATATCTGTCAGAGGGTGCTTTAAGAGCCCTAAAATTGAGTCTAATGGACATGTAGCTATATCAGCTCCTGCAAGTGCTGCATCTACAATATGTTTTGAATTTCTTATTGAAGCAGCCAGTATCTCTGTATCATACATTTGGATAGCATACAACTCAGCTATTTGAGCTATCAAACCTATACCATCCCAAGAAATATCATCCACTCTACCTACAAAAGGTGAGATATAAGATGCACCTGCTTTAGCAGCAAGAATGGCCTGACCAGCTGAAAATACAAGAGTACAGTTCGTTCTTATACCATTATCCGTAAACCATCTAATAGCTTTAATACCATCCTTGATCATAGGTACTTTTACCACAATATTTGGGGCAATTTCAGAAAGCTTTTTACCTTCTTCTATAATACCGTTAAAATCAGTTGAAATTACTTCCGCACTTACATCACCATCGACTATTCCACATATTTTGGAATAATGATTCTTAATATTATCTGATCCTGTTATTCCTTCCTTGGCCATTAACGAGGGGTTAGTAGTAACCCCGTCCAGAATACCCAGATCACGGGCTTCTTTTATTTGATCTAATGAAGCTGTGTCAATGAAAAATTTCATATTTCGATTCTATATTTTGGCGCAAATATATCAGTATTATGATAAGAAATTCGTGCTCGAAACAGTAGTAGGCATTTAATTGGGAATGGTAGAAATAAAAATGAGGCGTCACACCAAACCGCTACAACCTAATACCCTTGCTGCGTTTCCACCCTGGGGGAATTCTCAGGGAGCTGGCCGTGTGAGCCTCGTTGCAAAAGTAAGTTCTTTATGAACTGGAAATCAACTTTTATTTAAATAAAATAATACTTCTGATATTAACACATCTTATTCTAGTGAAAAAGCCACTTCCCACTCTCGTATTTTTGGCAATGGAGCTTTGATTTCCATATAATTCTGAGACACTGGATGAATAAAAGCGAGTGATCTAGAATGAAGGCAAATAGATTTATCATCATTTGGATAAGGATATCCATATTTCAAATCCCCTACGACAATAGAGCCTATTGCACTCATCTGGGCTCTAATTTGATGTTTTCGCCCTGTCTTCAATTCTATTTCTACAATAGCTTGTGTACCGATAGTTTTTAAGGTCTTATAGCTAAGTTCTGCTTCTTTAGTTCTAAAATTCGATACTTGAGAACAAATGACTTTGTTCTTGTCTTCTCTTTTCTCAATATGATGAATGAGGGTGTCTCTCTTTCGATTTAATAAAGGAGAAACCACCGCCCAATATGTCTTTTTTATACTCCGATCAGCAAATAATCGTGTCATCCTACTCAGAGCTTTACTCGTTCTTGCTAATACAATGCATCCAGATGTAGGACGATCTAATCGATGTATCACACCTGTAAAGACATTTCCTGGTTTATGATACTTTTCTTTTATATACTTTTTTGTCAGCTCAGATAATGGTGCATCACCAGTATCATCCCCTTGTACTAATAACCCAGCTGGTTTATTCACAATAATCAGATGGTTATCCTCATACAAAATGTACTCTCCTATATTCATCTTAACATATTAATTTTATTATATATATGTTATCATATAGCATTTTTCTATAATATGTTTATATTTGTAACAGTGTAAGTTTTGGTTATTAAATTGTAAAATTCGTTTTTGCTCACTTAAAAGTAAGTGGGCATTTTTTTTGCCCATACCTAAATTGAGCTTTATCAATATTGAATAATCCATTCCAAATCACACAGCATCTTTATCCAATCTACCCATGCATTGCACATCCTTAACATATCTACTCCTCTGTTGGTAGTTCACATATTATAGTTTTTTGGCATAGTATTTGGTTTTGCTACTATATATGAGTTTTGGTTAATAAATGAGTAATGCCCTAGTATTCGTCGTACTGGGGTGTTTTTTTTGATTATTTTAATTCACCATCAATCCAATTTCTTTTCCTTTCAATATCATAAACTTATAAGCTTCATCATACTCATTCTTTATATCACCTTCTAAAATAGCCTCCTTTATCGCGTTTTTTATTATTCCTACATTTCTGCTTGGAGAGATATTAAAAGTCTCCATTATAAGTTCTCCACTTATAGGTGGTTGCCAATTTCTAATATGGTCTCTCTCCTCTAAAGCTAAGATTCTCTCTTTTACAAATTCGTAATTCCGTTTATAGCGTACTACCTTATTTTGATTCTTACTTGTAATATCTGCATTGCATAACAATAAGAGGTCATCTAAATCTTCTCCTGCATCAAAAATTAATCTCCTTATAGCTGAATCTGTAACTTCTTCTTTTGTGAGACTTATAGGTCTCTGATGCAAAGCCACCATCTTTTGAACAAACCTCATTTGATGATCTAGAGGAAGTTTCATTCTTTTGAAAAGTTTGGGAACCATTCTTTCCCCAATGACTTCATGCCCATGGAATGTCCATCCATTAGCTTTAGTAAATCTTTTCGACCTGGGTTTGCCTATATCATGAAGTATTGCAGCCCATCTTAGCCAATAGTCATTACTCGTAATCGAAAGATTATCCAATACTTGAAGAGTATGATAAAAATTGTCTTTATGCCCTTTACCATCCACATACTCAACACCTTTTAACTCAATTAGCTCTGGAAAAAACTCTTTCAACAAGCCACCTTCCTCTAAAAGTTTAAACCCAATGGAAGGTTTAGATGACATTACGATCTTACCTAGTTCAGTTAAGATTCTTTCTCTACTTATAATCTCTAATCTTTTACTATTATTTTTCAATCCTTTCCACGTGTTCTCTTCAATATCAAATCCGAGTTGTGTGGCAAATCTCACAGCTCTCATCATCCGCAATGGGTCATCAGAAAAAGTAACATCAGGAGAAAGTGGGGTTCGAATTACTTTGTCAACTAAGTCTCTTAATCCATCAAATGGATCAAGAATATTTCCAAAATTGGCCCTACTTAGGTCAACTGCTAATGCATTTATGGTGAAATCTCTTCTATTTTGGTCATCCTCAAGTGTCCCCTCCTCTACTACCGGTTTTCTCGAATCAAAATTGTAAGACTCTTTACGAGCTCCAACAAATTCCAACTCAATATCACGATACTTGAGCATGGCTGTACCAAATCTTTTGAAGATCGTCACTTTAGGCTTACCTTCTAATCTTTTTGATACCTCATTGGCTAATTGAATCCCGCTCCCTATGCACACAACATCAATATCTTTACATAATCGATCCAAGAATCTATCTCTCACAAAACCTCCAACTAAATATGTCGGAAACCTGAGATGAATTGCAGCATCAGAAATAATATCAACAATAAATTTTTCATGATCTAAAAAACGGAAATGCACCTTTTTTCGATTTTGGGATTAGCAGAGAATAGGTTTCCCCTGAAACCTAAATCTAATTTCTTCTAATAACTCAAATACATCATCAGATATATCAGTGGTCACCAGTTTATTCCTAAAAGGCTTTATGTGTGGAAGACCGCGAAGATAAATAGCATAATGACGTCTCATTTCTAAAACTCCTAATTTTTCACCTTTCCAATCTAAACTTCTCTGGAGATGCTCCTTAACTACATCAATTCGTTCATCAATGGAAGGTGGAGGAATAGTTTCTCCGGTATTCACAAAATGTTTGATTTGTCTAAATATCCATGGATTCCCAATTGCGGCTCTGCCTATCATTATTCCATCTACTCCATATCTCTCTTTATACTCCAGGGCCTTTTGAGGAGAATTAATATCGCCATTTCCTATTATTGGAATATGAATTCTGGGATTATTTTTGATATTTCCTATCATCGTCCAATCGGCCTCACCTTTATACATTTGTTTTCTTGTTCTACCATGAATGGCAAGGGCTTTTATTCCCACATCTTGAAGTCTTTCAGCTACCTCTTCGATATATTTTGTCTCTTCATTCCATCCCAACCTGGTCTTCACGGTGACAGGTAAAGAAGTGGACTTTACTATTTCATCAGTCAGTTTGACCATTCTAGGTATGTCCTGAAGAATTCCAGCTCCTGCCATTTTACATGTAACCTTCTTCACTGGGCACCCAAAATTGATATCTAAAACTTCAGGTCGGGCCTCCTCCACAATCTCAGCAGCCCTTTTCATAGAATCTATTTCAGCACCAAATATTTGAATACCAATAGGTCTTTCGTATTCATAGATGTCCAATTTTTGGACACTCTTGAAAGCATCTCTTATCAATCCCTCCACAGAAATGAACTCTGTATACATCATATCACATCCTTCCCTCTTACAAAGTGCTCTAAAAGGTGGGTCGCTCACATCCTCCATTGGAGCAAGGAACAAAGGAAAATCATCAAAATCTATTGAACCAATCTGCATAGACAACAAAGGTAAGTCAAGTATTAGAGTATGTTTATCTTTTCCTAATCATTTGAGGAGCATCTTTTACTACCACCTGGACAGTTTCTGGTGCTCTTTCTTCCATTAATACGACTTTTTCCTGTTTAAGAGTTCCAATAATATTTTCATTTGGGTGTCTGACGGTAATCAATTCCAAATTTGGATCTATAGTAATTCTATACTCACCATCTAAGTTTTCAATAAGATTGGTTATCCTATCCTCCACATTAGTAACACAAATTGTAAAACTTATCGCAGTATTTTTCATCAAATTTACCTTAAGTCTGTTCCTGTCTAAAGCAGAAAACAACTGGGCTAAATGCTCTTCAGCAATGAATGAAAAGTCCCTGGTAGAGAAGTGAATTAAAGCTTGATTTTCTTCTATGACCACGATGGGTGGGTATGTAAGTTCTATTTCTGAGCTTATCATTGTCCCAGGCAAATCAGGTTTAATAAATGATTTGACATATAATGGGATCTGTTTGTTCTGGAGCGGTTTTATGGTTTTGGGGTGAATTACTTTTGCTCCATAATAGGTCATTTCTATAGATTCCTTATAAGTAAGCCGATCTATCTTTACAACATTTTCAAATTTTCTGGGATCTCCTGTAAGAATACCTTTGACATCCTTCCAAATAGAAAGCTTACTCGCATCAAGGCAATAAGCAAATATTGCAGCTGAAAAATCTGAACCTTCTCTGCCTAAAGTAATGGTGCTTCCATGGTCATCACTTCCGATAAAACCTTGGGTTATAATAACATCATGTTGTTGCATTAAGGATTGAACAGAACTATTAATGTTTCGATTAGTTATTTCCCAATCCACTTTTCCATCCCGATAGGTATCATTGGTTCTTATAACCTCCCGTGCATCCAACCAACAAGAATTCACTCCACATTCTTTTAGATAAGAATTAATAATAGTAGTAGATAATAACTCACCAATACTAACTAATTGATCATAAACAAAATGCAAATTCTTAGACAAGTCTAAGCTAGTGATTTCGCTGAGTTGCTGGATAGACATTACAGTAGAAGCATCATTATTGCATAATTCACTCACAATGTTTAAATGAAGATCTATTATAGTTTTTAACTTTCTTTCAACATCCCCGGGATTTGATCTACTTTTCCACACCTCTTCCAAGGCATTCGTAGTCTTTCCCATGGCAGATATGACTACAAGTATTTTGTCATTCTTTGATTCTGTGATTATCTTACCGACATTTTGCATACCCTCTATATCAGCTATAGAAGCTCCACCAAATTTATATATACCTATATCACTCAATACTTAAATATTTTCTATAATTATTTGTATATATTAAATATTTTTATAATATTTAATAAAACTAAAAAGAATGTTGTTCGTTGATTTCTTTAACAGTTTATATTAATTTAAAATCTTGTTAAAGAAATAAACCCTACAACTTTAGCTCTTTTAATAGAGTTTAATAAATGAGTTAGATAGTTTTTTCATACTTTTCGGTTTAGGAGCTTACCCTGTGTAAGCTCTTTTTTATTTCTCTTTCTTTACGTCCAAAAGTAATTCTTGAAATTTTATTGAACCAACCACATTTTGCACTCAAATATTATTATTGTGTCCCTACAATACTTAAACCTCTGCTCTAATTACAACTCATATTCATTAACTTGTTTGCAAAGCTAGTGCCATTATAATTCCAAATTAAAATACTTATGATAACAGTTAGAGAGGCTTCTTTGGAAGATTTAGATGTTTTGTTAATTATGGAACAAGGTGTAGTTACTGCTGAACGTCCCTTTGATTCCTCACTAAAGAATGAAGGAGTAAAATATTATGACATTAAAGATCTTATTAATTCACCTGAAAGTAGTTTGGTAGTTGCGACTGTTAATGAACAAGTAGTTGCTTCTGGCTATGCAACAATTCGCGAAAGCAAAGAATACGTCCTATATTCAAAATATGCCTATCTGGGTTTTATGTATGTCCTTCCTGAACACAGAGGGAAAGGAATAAATGCTTTAATCTTAAAAGCGCTTTCATCATGGTCAAAATCACAAAATGTGACCAACCTAAAACTTGATGTATACATTAAAAATGTAGCTGCAATTAAGGCTTATAAAAAATTAAACTTCAAAAATTGCATGGTCGAAATGAGGCTAGATTTGAATCAATAACATTAAATCTGACTAGTACCACTTATATTAGAAAAATGCACAAAGTATACCTCCCATAAGTCCAAAGCACAACATAAAAAAGCCAATATGAATCCATGCATACTTGAAAGGTCTTCTCTCGAATAATGTATTGATCCCAATTAAAGGAAGACCAAAAAACAAACCTGCTTCCATTCCATGTATTATTCCATGGCCAAATGTGCGATGTCGCTCACCATAATTTTCCATTAAACTTGTCAGTATTTTCATTGCTTCAGAATTGGCATCATTCATCAATTCATCACCTAAGAATAATTGAATCATTCCTGACTGATGAACAGATAGCATCGTGAGCATGTATGCCGCAAGGATGCTAAATAAATAGGTCAAACCAAATATCTTGAACATATTTCCAGATTGAGCTCTTTCCTCTGTGATCTCTGCGGCTTTGACCCAAGATTTACCAAAGACCTTGGGATTGTACCAAATAGATCCAATAAAAAGTGGAATGAAAGCTGCTAGTGGTATTATCCACCAATTTGCTTCTGTCATAAAGTATAATTTATAATTCTTCTTAGAACCTCTAAAAATAGTTAATATGCAGACATCATAGAACTATTTAGACCATAATGCTAATGGATAATCTCCTCTTGCTATCAATCTATTTAGTTTGTCTACTACTATAGGTTTATCCTCTTTATAGGTAACACCAAACCATTCCGCATCACAACTCAATACTTTAATTTTCTCCAACCCTTCATTTATTAATTCATCCATAAGCAAAGGAATAAAATATTCAGATTTTAGCTCGTCTCCATTCAATCGAAGAAATCTTGTAAATGACTTTTCGCAATAGTCAAAATATGAAGGGTAAAATCCCCACATATTCATTGAAACCAATGTGCTTGCATCTAAATAATAATTCTCATTATTATCATCTGGAAAAGCGATTCTTTTATCGGAAGTATATCCTATTTTTAATCTTTCAACTATACCAGAAAGTTCTTGACTGGCATTTACCTCACAAACTCCTCTATTCACTGTACCATGATCTGATAATGTGTTACTTAACTTATACCCAACCAAACTATAATTTTCCCTTCCTTCAAGCTGATTCGTTCTAAAGTAATCCATTAGAGTAATAAAGGATTCCTTCCCATAATAATCATCAGCATTAATTACAGCGAATGGTTCATTAATTACATCTTTTGCAACATGAACGGCATGTGCAGTCCCCCATGGCCTTTCTCGATCAGGATGTACTATTATCCCCTCAGGAATTTTATCAATTTCTTGAGTTACAAACTCAACTTGGATTTTGTCGTCAAACTTATTTCTGAAAAAATCTTTAAAATCATCTTTAAAAAAGTCACGAATGACAAAAACAACTTTATTAAATCCCGCATCTATAGCATCGTAAATGGAATAGTCAAGAATCGTTTCTCCGCAAGGTCCAAATTCATCCATTTGTTTAAGGCCACCATATCTACTACCCATTCCAGCGGCAAGAATTAGAAGTGTTGCATCCATATTCTTTCTTTTTTTTGTCTATTGATAATTAAATTCATATTAAAGATTGCAAATATATGATTTATCAGTTTGGGTAAAATATTATTCATAATTCTCACAATCTCGTATATTGCCATCCTCAACAACACAATTTCATGCAACTCAGTTCAGCAGATTGGATAATAATAGGAATCATACTTCTTGCAGTATTATTAATTGGAATATGGAGCTCTAGAAGCTCAGGTAAGAGTGCTGAAGAATATTTTCTTTCAGGTAGAAATATGCCGTGGTGGCTTTTAGGTATTTCGATGGTAGCCACTACATTTTCTGCGGACACTCCAAATTTCGTGGCCGACGTGGTAAGACAAAATGGTGTAGCTGGAAACTGGGTTTGGTGGGCTTTTCTACTTACAGGAATGCTTACCGTTTTTGTTTATGCCAAACTATGGAGAAAATCAGGAATTAGCACAGATCTTGAGTTTTATGAGTTGAGATACTCAGGAGCAGCTGCTCGCTTTCTAAGAGGGTTCAGAGCTGTCTACTTAGGAATAATTTTTAATGTTTTTGTAATGGCGGCTGTAATGCTCGCTGCCATCAAAATAGGTGGTGTCATCTTAGGTTGGCCTCCACTACAAACCATAGGAATTGCGTGTACGATCACTTTAGTATTTAGTCTTTTAGGAGGATTTAAAGGAGTCGTTTATACAGATGGATTACTTTTTGTAATTTCAATGGCAGGAGCATTAATAGCTGCTTACTACGCTGTAAGTCATCCTCAAATTGGATCTCTATCAAACTTGTTTAGTGCTGAAGCCGTTCAAGCAAAGATGGCTTTTATACCAGATTTAAGTAACAAAAGTTTATTGATTGAAATATTCATTATACCCTTAGCAGTACAATGGTGGGGTTCATGGTATCCTGGTGCTGAAC
>DKPS01000268.1:519-823 GCA_002471345.1 Saprospiraceae bacterium UBA7328 | reverse complement strand
AATGTTAGCAGCTAAAGATGAAAATCATGCTATTGGTGCTACTTTCTTATTTAATGTAGCTCACTATGGCTTAAGACCATGGCCTTGGATCATTGTAGCTCTTTGTTCTATCATCATTTATCCCGATTTACAAAGTATAAATGCCGCATTTCCCAATATTGTACCTGATAAAATAGGGCATGATCTTGCCTACCCTGCTATGCTCACATTTATTCCGCATGGTTTATTTGGATTGGTTATAGCCTCACTCTTAGCAGCATTTATGAGCACCATTTCTACTCATCTCAATTGGGGATCTTCTTAT
>DKPS01000268.1:0-213 GCA_002471345.1 Saprospiraceae bacterium UBA7328 | reverse complement strand
CATCTCAATTGGGGATCTTCTTATGTGGTTTTTGATATGTATAAAAGATTTATTTCTCCCAAAGCAAGTGAAAAAGAACTGGTTAATATAGGCCGATTGAGCGTCGCGCTTTTGTTGGTACTAAGTACAATTTTTGCTCTTTATTTGACCAACGCAAAGCAAATTTTTGATATCATCATTTATTTTGGTGCAGGTACAGGGTTGCTTTTCATA
>DKPS01000256.1 GCA_002471345.1 Saprospiraceae bacterium UBA7328 | reverse complement strand
CAACATCATAATCACATTTTTGTAGTAATTTTTGAATTATATTTTCTACATCTTCACCAACATATCCAGCTTCAGTAAAGACAGTTGCATCTACAATGGCAAATGGGACATCCAAGAATCGAGCAATTGTCTTGGCTAATAATGTCTTACCTGTGCCAGTCTCCCCTACTAACAGAATATTACTTTTCTCAATCTCTACTTCATCTAGGTCCGGTATGTATTTTAATCTTTTATAATGATTATACACCGCTACAGACAGATACTTTTTGGCCTCTACCTGACCAATTACGTACTTGTCCAAGAAGGTTTTGATTTCAACCGGAGTAATATTCTCAGGAAATTCAAAATTCAGTTCACTTTCACTTTCATCTGTGACCAATTCTCGGCTTACAATATCTGAAGCTTGTTCTACACAAGTTTCACAAATGTGACCTTTGAGACCAGCTATTAGGAGTAAAGCTTCATTTTTTGCCTTACCACAAAAGGAACAATTTTGACCAATATTTTCGTCCATATTGCTAAGATAGAGATTATTTTAAAGGATTAAGAGGCTACTTTCTTTTGAGTACTTCATCAATTAGGCCGTAGTTCTTGGCATCAGTCGCATTCATCCAGTTGTCCCTATCTGAGTCCTTTTCTATTTTTTTGAATGTCTGCCCAGTATGACTTGCTAATATCTCGTACAACTCTTTCTTCATACTCTTAATAAGATTGTATGAAATCTCCATATCAGAAAACTGTCCTTGCATCCCACCGGAAGGCTGATGAATCATTACTCTACTATGTGGTAGACAACTTCTTTTACCTTTTGTCCCTGCTGCAAGTAAAACCGCGCCCATAGATGCTGCCATTGAAGTACATATAGTACTTACGTCAGGAGAAACATACTGCATTGTATCATATATACCAAGTCCTGCAATTACACTTCCTCCAGGGCTATTTATAAACATCTGAATGTCCATTTTCGGATCAGTAGACTCTAAAAATAACAATTGAGCTTGAACAACATTGGCCACATAATCATTCACAGGTACTCCCATAAAAATGATTCTATCCATCATCAGTCTTGAAAAAACATCCATTCCCACGATATTCATTTGGCGCTCTTCAATTACCTGAGGAGTAAACCCGTTAATATTGGGTGCAGATACTGCATTCTTATATTTATCTAAATGCATGCTACTCATTCCTAGATGTTGAGTTGCATATTTTTTAAACTCGTCTGATGTATACATATGTATTATTATTATTAGAAGTAAGAGAGAAACAGAGAAATTCCTTTTTAGTTCTGTTCTTGCATATTTTTAACACGTTCCTTGTAGTCATCTAGGTCTATTTTTTTCTTTTTTAAAGTTACTGATTCCATAATTTGATCAAAAACTTTACGTGCATATACCTCTTCAAAAGTTTCTCTCACCTTTTCAGGTTGATTTTTCATATAAGTCTCAGCAAGAGAGTCGTAGTCCATACCAGGGTAATTATAAGCCTGCAGCATCTCTTTAACTTTTTCTACCATTGCTGCTTTTATGTCCTCTGGTTTTACCTCAATGTCGTTTTGTTTTCCTAGGTTTTGCTTTATTAATGACCACCTAAGACTTTTTTCAAAGCTTTCATATTCTCCTTCTAAGTCTTCGGGGGTGGCTTTATCATTACTTGCTAAGAGCCATTCTTTTAGGAATTCATGTGGTAGATCCACATTGTTCTTTTCTACAAGATCTTCAAGAATATATCTCTCAGTCATTGCTGTACTTTGAGATTTATAATATGTCTCTAATTCTTCTTTGATTTTTGCCACAGCATCCTCCTCTGATTTCACTTCCATTCCTTGAAATGCTTTTTCAAAAAATTCTTCGTTTAGTTCTGCTGGCTTCATCTCCTTCACCCCTTCTACAGTAGCAATAAAGTGATCATTAAATCTTGTATTTGGCTCAACTTTCAAAAAATATTTCAAGACAAAATCCCGATCGACTTCTTTTTCTAAATCCATGATATTCACCACAATCTCGAATCCTTTCTCCTTTCCTATAAGTTGCTCCTTGTACTGATTTGAAATACGATCTACTAAAATGCCAAATTCAGAAGATACTCCTCCTTCCAATATGATATTTTCTTCATCAAGCTCATTGACTTTAACGGATATATAATCTTTCTCTTCAATGGCCCTTTCCACTAGATCCTCGGTGCCATATCGTTTTCTAATGTTCCTAAACTCCTCCTCAATCATGCCCTTTTCAATCTTCACTTCGTAAGATTCATAGACATCACTTTCTCCCAATCCAACAATCTCAAATTCTGGAGCAAGGCCTATTTTAAAAGTAAAAGTAAGAGGAGTGAAATTATTCACATTTATATCACTTCCATCAAAATCTGTAGTTGGAAGTGGTTCTCCAAGTAAGTTTAATTCTTCTGATTTAATAAACCCATCGACTTCAGAAGAAATCCTTTTATTCAAAATATCAGCAAGAACACTTTTGCCATACATTTTCTTAATAGCAGAGACAGGGGTCTTTCCTTTGCGAAAGCCTTTCAAATGTGCCTTTTGCCTAAAAGTCTTAATCTCCTTGTCGAATTCAGGTTTATAGTCGGACGGTTCAAGTTGAAGTGTAATTTCCGAAATTAAATTACCTATTTCTTTTCTGGTTATTTCCATAGATACAAATCAGTGAAGAAGTTTTCTGAGAGGAAAAAAGTGCGGGTGAAGGGACT
>DKPS01000266.1 GCA_002471345.1 Saprospiraceae bacterium UBA7328 | reverse complement strand
ACTGCTGCACCATTAGTTTTTGCTTGGTTGTGAGTTAAAGTTTTTTCCATATCTCTTTTTAGCTCTTTAGCTGATTTTGAGATTTGGTAAGCTAACTCATTTGCTCTACCAGCACTATTAACCGCATCATTAGTACCTGAAACGATAGCAGCCTTTGTAGAGATCTGCGTAAAGTTATTTAGTCTAACTGTCGGAGCTAGTGTTGGGAATGATACTTCATCACCCTCTGATTGGTGGTTATTATTAACCGCTGCTGCTAACGCATCAGTTTGCCATTCATGTAAAGTGTTTGAAGCTTTAGATTTACCAATTGCACTCATAAAAGGAGTGTCAGTTGGGCTTATGTTGTAAATGATGTCAGAAAGATCTTCTCTAACACCAATTGTAGTATACCTTTGGTAGGTATTTGTTATTGCTGCCATTTGTTGTTTCCTTATTAGGTTATTTGTTTATCATATCTAAAAAAATAGAAGCTGCATCATTGATGTTGCCACTTTTCTTTAGTCGGCTAAACTTTTCTTTTCTACTTTTCAAAGCATAATCAGAATTTTCTTTTTTAGCACCTGATGAAAAAACTTTACCTGGTTTAGAAATCTTTTTTGCCAAATTCGGTTTTGAATTTTGACGATTTCTATACTTCATGGCATCGTTTACCAACATAACAATTCTATGATCGTAAATTTGACCGACTTCTGTATCGTTAAATCCATAGCCATTCAAATATGTTCTCATATTTTGTTTTAATGACGTTGCTTTAGTTGCGTCTGCAAATTCAGGTAATTTATTAATTAACTTTCTTTGCTCACCTCTTAAAACATCGTTCCATTGTTTTGTTTGTTCCTCTTTGAGTTTTGATAAATTAGCAGCAAGTTTTTCTTGCTTACGTCTTAATCTATGTTCAACTCTAGCGGCTTCTGTTGGGTCATCTTCGTAAAGCTGTTCCAAATCAGCAGAAGTTAAATCTGCATCAATTTGTTTTTTAGCTTCGATTGCTAACTGACTAACTTCGTTAAGTTTCTTAGAATAGTCTTGCCTTTGCTTTTCCGTTTCAGACAAAAAATTCTTTTTTTCAAAAGATAATTCTTCTGTCTTTCTACGATAATCGCTATCTCTACTATAACCTGATTTTAATTCGTCTAGGGTAACATCAAATTCTTGACCAGCAACTTTTACCTTGTAGGTGGAATTCTGTTCCTGTGGAATCTCATCTTGTTCTTCTTGAGATGCTACTTCTTGTTCTTCAGAAGTTTCCTCTTGCGATTCTACTTCTGTTTCTTCTCCTTGCGGCTCTTGAACATCAGGTTGTTCTTCATTTGAAGATTCCTGAGTTGGTTGTTCTTGAGGTTCTTCTTTTGCTGGAGCAGTTTCTTTCTTCTTAACTTCTTGAGGGTTAAGTAAGCCTGAAATGCTATCAGCAGCTTTTTCTACAGAGCTCTTTGCTTCCCTTAAAGGGTTTGGCGAAATATCTGACATTGTTTTCTCCTATTTATTTTAAGCTCCCATATGGGTTGGCCTATTTTAATCTTAGGTGATTAAAATTTCTTTTGTTGATCATCTTTACGGAAAGACTCTAATTGCTTTGAAGCAAGTTTTCCTGTTTCAACTAATTCTTTAAAATGCTGCTCTACTTTTCCAACTATTTGATAAGCCATCCATAGCTTCTCTCTAGTGTTAGTTTCAGCAGCTCCAGTATTAAATAAACTTTCAGAATAAAGTTTTTTAAGTTTGTCTATCGACTCCTGGAATAATTCGTTTTCTAAAATGCTTTTAGCTTTGTTCGCTTGGCTCTGTTCCTGGTAGAGCTTTGTTTTTTCTTGGTTGTCCATCTAGTTTATCTATTTCTTTTTGTAACTTTGGTGTATTTGTTGCATTTCGAAAATCTTGAATAGACTCAGATACTAATAATTTATTTAATTCAGCATCTGCTTTTAATTGAGCTGAATCTATTTGTGAATTGTATTTCAATTCAAGCTCTTTCATTTTAATTTCATTTTCCAATAGCATTTTTGCGTTTTGGCTCTTTAGCTCTTTGAATTGTAATTCTAAACTAGCTGTTTTACGTTTTTCTTCAGAAGCTATTCTAGTAAATTCAATTTTTTCTATTGGAGTTGGTTGTGGCGGAACTGGTGGTTTAACTAACGCAGCACCTTGCTCAGGATTAATAAAATATTGCTCAACATTTTTCAATCCAGCATTTTCTATAATTTTTGCCAAACTATTATAAATATTTTTAAGTGAAACCATTGGATATTCCTGGCCACCTTGTAATTGAAATGCCTGGAGCTGTCGTTCCAGGATATTATTCATCATAGCAATTTGTTGATCACTACTTCCAGTACCTAAACCAACTGTAATAGAAATATTATATCTATTTCTCCACTCAGTAGGTCTTACTGGTACAAATTGATTATTAATTTCAACTATTCTTTCTTTGTCTTGATATTTACAAGTTAATTCAAAAATTCTTTTAAATAAATCTTTAACACCAGTTTCAGAAAATACTCTTGCTATTAATTCCATTCTCATTTGAGATTGGCTCATTAAAGCATTAACACCAGTTGCAGTTTTATTTAAAGCATCTGCATCCAGGCCTTGATTGTATCTTGTAACACCAGTTCTAGATTCTCTTACTGTATCTAAATATTCTAATAACGGAAATGCTTGTTGCGAAATCGTTTGCGATTGCATTGGCATCATAACTTGACTTGGCGGTTGTTTCGTTCTTACAACACCACCTGGTCTTGAAGTTAAAAGATCATCAAGATTAACCATACCATCCATTATGGCCACTCTATGATTATTAGTTAAATACATATTATCTAATAACTGTCGCATAACAGTTGATTTAGCTAATTGAACATCTTCTACT
>DKPS01000048.1 GCA_002471345.1 Saprospiraceae bacterium UBA7328 | reverse complement strand
ACACAAGATTTTTTCTGGATCAAGGAATTCAGGAATTTCTGGGGCACCCGAAATTCTCATAATTTCAGGAAATTCAAAAACGCCCTGATTATTGATGACTTGATCAGATTCAGTAGAGTTACAAGACACTATGGCTAAAAGAAAAAAAATGAAAGCATTTCTCATAGTAGACTCAATTCATTGATTATCATACTGTTTACCATATGGTTTCATTAAGTTCTTTACTATCTGTTTTACCTGAGAAGAAAAATCCTTATTTAATATCCACTGATAGTAGTTGTAATCTTTCTTCAAAACTTCTACTACAGGTTGATTAATATATTTACCAAAATTGAAGATTATCTCACCCTCTTTATTCTTTTTGAGTCTCATTGTCACGTCTACAACACTGAAATCAGCCGTAAATTCATGAATAGCACTCATATCGTTCTTAATCGGTGCCTCAGTTTTGATTCCATCACCATCGTAATAATCCACCCCATCATACTTTTGTATCTGCCCTTTAAGAACAGCAGCAGTAGCTCTGACATCGGCTAAGGCATCGTGAGCATTTTTTAACTCTTCTTGACAATACATTTTGTATGCTGCTTTGAGGGTACGAGGTTCCATTTTGTAAAATATCTTTTGGACATCGATACTCTTCCTTTTCGTCATATCAAGTACAATTCCCATTCTAGATAATTCTTCCATCAAAATGGGTACATCAAAGCGATCACTATTGTAACCTGACAAATCAGAATCACCTATGAAATCAATTATCTTCTGTCCAACCTGAGCAAATGTCGGTTTGTTTTTTAGCATATCTGGCGTGATGCCATGTACGTCAATAGCTTCTTGGGAAATAGGAATTCCTGGGTTGATCATCATTTCCATCTCAACAGGATCTCCACCGTTTTTAGGATACTTGATCAAAGCTATTTGGACGATTCTGTCTCGTACCACATTGAGACCAGTAGACTCTATATCAAAGAAAACCAAATCTCTTTTTAAATTAAACTGAAAATCGTCACTTTTCACTTCCTGCGACGTACTGAATAAATCCATTTGAATATTTTTTAATGATCGTTCCTTCTTGATTACTATAAAAAAAACAAGCCTCCACTTCATCCAGTTCTTCAACTAAAATAGATGCTCTTTCTAACCCCATTGCTAAAAAAGCAGTAGCATAAGCATCAGAGCGCATACAACTCTTGCTGATAACTGTAGTTCCCAGTAAGTCATTCAGACTAGGATATCCTGTATGTGGATCAATGGTATGGCCGTATTTTTTTCCATCCACAATGTAAAAATTTCTATAATTACCAGAACTCGCTACTCCACTATCAGTTAATTCAACTACACGTGATATATCATCAATAGCCGCTTCAGACGAAGGAGTACTGATTCCTACTTTCCATTTTTGACCAGACACATTTAGACCTTTTGCATATACTTCTCTCCCTACTTCTACTAGATAATTTTTACATCCCTTTTCCTCTAAGGATTCAGCTAAAGCATCTACAGCATATCCTTTGGCAATTGCGCTAAAATCCAACTGAGCAGAAGGAATAGGCTTGTACAAAAAAGATTCTGAATCAATGATTTTATCCAACCCAACCCCTTTCATCATTTTCTCTACAGCAGTACTATCTATTTCTGAGCGTGCTTTTTTTTCAGTATACCCAAAACCCCAATAATTAATCAAAGGCATCACACTTGGATCAAAAAAACCTTCAGTCTCCTTATAAACAATCTTTGATGCATTCCAATTTTTAACAAAATGTTGCTTCCCCGTATCGATTACAAAAACAGTCTCACTTTCATTGTATTGACTAATAGTTGCGGAAGTTATATAGGTAGAAACTTCACTATTAATGTCCTTGAGCAATACATCAACATCTCCTTTAATATCATCTCTACCTTGATAAATTATAGAATATGTAGTTCCCATGGTCTTTCCTTTGATGGATTGATATGGTGCTTTTGGTAATGAACAATTAGTGTGAAGAAGTGAAATAAAGAAAATGCAAATACTATATCTAATCATTGATAATACCTTGCTCTCGCGCTTCTTCTTGAGCACCGTGAAGTTGAACTGGGTTTACATTTTTCCTAATTCTCATATTTAAGAACTCAACCAATAGTGCAAAAGCTATTGCAAAATATAGGTAGCCCTTAGGTATAGCACCGATTTCATTATCCAAAATACTTAAGTGGGCCAAATGCCCGCCTTCCAAGATTAACATAAAGCCTATAAGAATTAAAAATGACAGCCCTAACATCTGAATGGTAGGATGTTCATTCACAAAGCGACCAACGGGGTTGGCAAATGCCATCATGATTATTACTGAAAGAACTACCGCTATTATCATAATCAGTAGCGCACCATACAATCCATTTGTCATACCTACAGCAGTCAAAATAGAATCAAATGAAAAAACAATATTGATTAATGTGATTTGAACAATAGCATTAGTTAACGACGATTTCTTAGCTGCTCCATTCCCGCCACCTGAATGATCACCTTCAAGTTTATGATGTATTTCAGTTACACTTTTGTACAATAGAAATAATCCTCCTGCCACAAGGATCAAACTCTGTCCTGAAAAACCTGCTTGAATCCAACTCTCATCTATTTTTAGCCATGGTTCTTTCATCGCTATCAAAATAGATATACCGAACAGCAATACAATACGTAAAATCATAGCCAAAGCAAGTCCAATATTGGTTGCTCTTTGCTGTTGATCTTTTGGTAATTTACTTGAGGCAATTGAGATGAATATTATATTATCTACACCCAAAACGATTTCTAAAAAAGTCAAAGTCAAAAGACTCATCCATACTCCAGTGCTACCCCAATTGGGCATATCCATTAAGAATAACGACATCATTTCCATTGATTAACTTTCTTGTTGTGATGGCTGAGTAACGCCAAATCCAATTTTATTTAATTGCGGAGAAGGAACATCGTCATCGTAATTTTCCCAATTGATTAGTTCCTTAAAAAAATCATCAAAATTACTCAATATCAAGTCTTCATTAAATTCAGGTGGCGCAAATATTCCTATCATTTTAGGAGGTTGAGGTTGCATCAATCCTTCGATTAATGGAAACGTCATCCACACTTGTATTTTTCCATTAAAAATCTGACTAAAGCTGAGTGAACCCATGTCTTTTATTATGCTTCGCTTTGCTCCTCCTTCGAAAGTCTCTGCTATGCCACTCACAGATTTTCCTAAATAAATCGATATGGTTTGTAAATTTTCAAACTGGTCTTCTACTTCAACTCTCGCATCTACACCTGTTTGCTTAAGTACACTTTGCACCCCATCCAATATGAACTTTTTCAAATTCTTACCCCATGCTTCACGATAATTCATGACTTGATCCAAAATATCTCTATACTTATCGGCACGTTCTTTCAGAGCTGTGTACTTCTTCATTGCATAATTTTATGAGTGCAAAGATAAAAGGTGTGAGGAGTATTGGGTATTTGACTTTAGCTTTTATTCCATCTTTCATTTGGTCTTGATATCTTTCCACATCAAGTACAATCCATCCATAGTTAGATTACGATCCACTTTATAAAAGACTTCTTTTAACTCATCCATAATAAATGACAATCCACCTGTAGCAATTAATTTGTAATCATTTGAAAGCTCTGATCTTATCTTTGAGGACATTTCTTTTACCATTCCAACATATCCCCACAAAATACCAGCTTGCATAGCATGGATTGTGTCATTTCCTAAAACGCTTTCTGGCAATTCAAGTGGAATATCAGGTAGCTGAGCTGTATTCGCAACAAGAGCTTTCATAGCTGTTTTAATACCAGGAGCAATACTGACACCTAATATTTTTCCAGCATCATTTACTGTAGTAATGGTCATTGCTGTTCCAAAATCTACCACCGATACTTTACCTCCATATTTTTTGTATCCTGCATAGGCATTTGCTACTAAGTCCGTTCCTATCTGATGGGGTCTTGGCACTTTAAAACTTAATGATTCATAAAGATCAGGCCCAACAATAGTGACATCAAGATCATATCTTTTAGTTAAAATATCGTAAAATACAGGTCTCAACGTTGGCACAACAGAACTCAAAATGACACCCTCTATTGAAGAAGTATCAATTGAATCCTCAAAGAAAATATCTGCGATTTCTTTATTATAAAATAACTCTGCTTGCTCGTCTTTTTGAGTATTTATACGCCACAGATGGCTCCATTCATCACCTTGTCTTATGGCCATCACTACATTAGAATTTCCAATATCTATTGCTAACATCATAATATCTAATTCGTAGTTTGTCTTTTTAATGATTTTGCTGCTTCTATTCCGTCCTTTGCAGATGGCAGGCTATATGATCCACTTAATTGTTCTTTAGCGATTGAATTGAGTATTTTCCAATGCTCACTTATTACTTCCCAAATCTTAATCCATGACATCTCCGGTTCATAGATATGAAGAGGCTCTGACTTAACACCATTAATCTCCATC
Organism: Saprospiraceae bacterium UBA7328; assembly: GCA_002471345.1. Taxonomy (GTDB): domain Bacteria; phylum Bacteroidota; class Bacteroidia; order Chitinophagales; family Saprospiraceae; genus UBA7328. Next base: position 2,686 of record DKPS01000048.1, on the reverse strand, counting down.
ACTTTAAACTTGCCATTTTTCACATCAGCAATACTATTCGCTTTAAGGTCAATACGTCCAAAATTTATTCCTTGTAAATGATTAAAAAATTGCCTCCCAGTTTCTATAAGTGATTCATCAATAGAATCATTTCTTGAGTAAAATTTAGACCCCCTTGAATAATTTCCAACATGATCAACTATAATCTTTTGACCTTTGGGTATTATGGTATCCAAATCTTCTTTTTTCTTATTCAAAACATATCCTAAATCTAAAAAAGCATTGGCATTTTCCTCTATCAAAGCTTTTAAGTTAGATTTTCCATCTCCCATTACATATGGCAATATCTTTTCTACAAACGAACTCACTCCATATTTTTGAGATTTAGGCATTCTATAGAAAAGGAATGCAAATTCTCTTTCATGATTTAAGAATTCTTGAACTAATACTTCCTTTTCTTCAAATTGGCCTAAAACTCGATGAAGTTCTTTCTCATCATCAACTCTTTTGACCATAAAACCTTTATAACCTATATCTGGCTTTACAATTAAAGGAAATGTAAGGTTATTCGCTTTTATAAGCTCTGAAATATCTGAATTCTGTGCTTGGAATACTATTGTTTTAGGTAAATAATGATCAGGTATCATCGTGTAGATGTCACTTTTTCTATCATCTAACATACCACCTAAATGCATCGCAGGATTCACAGCAGAAAAGAAAGTTATAGACTGAAATCGTATAGACGAAATCAACCAATGTATCCAGGAACGGATATAAAATAATTTAGAAACCCAATATCCTTTATCTCTTATTTTCAAAATACATCAAGGGCTGTGACATAAGATAAAGCTAATACATTGGAACCATAAAATTATACTCTATCAAATATGAAAGAAAGCACTGTGAAACTATACTAAATCGAATGCACCTTTGACTTTATCCACATAGTCCAATTTCTCCCATGTAAATGTTTCCACTTCCTTCGTAAGGGTGTTCCCACTCCCATCTTTGAAAGTAACTTTTTTTACTTCTGGGGTTCTGCCCATATGACCATAAGCGGCAGATTCGCTATAGATGGGTTCTCGAAGTTTAAGCCTTTGTTCAATAGCATAAGGTCTCATATCAAATACCTCCATCACTTTATCGGCAATTTGAGAATCTGATAATGACACTTTGGATGAGCCATTGGTATTGACATAGATATTAGTAGGTTTTGCAACTCCTATAGCATAAGAAACCTGAACTAATACCTCATCACAAACACCAGCAGCAACTAAATTTTTGGCAACATGCCGTGTAGCATAAGCCGCTGACCGATCTACTTTAGAAGGATCTTTACCAGAAAATGCTCCACCACCATGAGCTCCTTTTCCACCGTAAGTGTCCACGATTATTTTTCTTCCAGTCAGCCCTGTATCTCCATGAGGCCCACCAATGACAAATTTACCAGTTGGATTGATGTGATATGTAATATTATCAGTAAACAGTCCTTGAACTTCTGAGCCACATTGAGCCTTGATTCTAGGAATGACAGTATTGATTACATCACTCTTTATTTGGGCTAACATCTTCTCTTCTTCGTCAAAATCATCATGTTGAGTCGACACCACAATACTATCTATTCTAATGGGCTTGTGATCATCACTATATTCTATAGTTACTTGAGATTTAGAATCAGGTCTTAGGTAGGTCATTTCCTTGCCCCCTTTTCTAATAGTTGCCATCTCCAGTAATATTTTATGAGAGAGGTCTAATGCCAAAGGCATATAGTTTTCAGTCTCATTAGTCGCATATCCAAACATCATCCCTTGATCCCCAGCTCCTTGGTCTTCTGGATTAGCTCTTTCTACTCCTCTATTTATATCATCAGATTGCTCGTGTATAGATGAAAATATTCCACATGAATTAGCCTCAAACATGTACTCGGACTTATTATATCCTATTCTTTTGATTACATCTCTGGCAATTTGCTGTACATCAAGGTATGTAGATGATTTAACCTCTCCTGCAAGAACTACTTGGCCTGTAGTAACTAATGTTTCACAAGCTACTTTTGACATTGGGTCAAAAGCAATAAAGTGATCTACTAGAGCATCTGAAATCTGATCTGAAACTTTATCTGGATGTCCTTCTGATACTGATTCTGAAGTAAATAAATATGGCATAATATAATCTGATATTTCTATTTAATAATGCTGAGTAACACTTTCTTATTTTTCAAAAACCCCTCAAATATATCACCTTTTTTAATCTGCCCTACTCCTGCAGGAGTGCCTGTAAAAAGGAGGTCACCTGGTTTCAATGTGAAAAATTTAGAGGCATAGGAAATTAGATAATCAAAAGAAAAAATCAGGTCTTTTGTATTTCCCTGTTGCACAATATGACCATTCTTTTCTAATCGAAACTCTATTGACTTCTCTCTCCAGAAGTCAAAATCTTGAAAATCACCAATAGGTGCAGAATAATCAAAAGCTTTTGCAATTTCCCAAGGATGACCTTTGGATTTACATTGAGTCTGAATATCCCTAGCTGTATAATCTAATCCTAATGTAATCTGATCTATATAATCTAAAGCTTCCTCTCTGGGAATACTTTTGCCCGGTTTAGAAATTCTCAAAACAACTTCACATTCATAATGAATTTCTTCTGACCATTCAGGATGATAAAATGGACGATGACCTTTGACTAAAGCCGTGGCAGGCTTCAT
>DKPS01000263.1 GCA_002471345.1 Saprospiraceae bacterium UBA7328 | reverse complement strand
TCAAATGGGTGCTTTTATGGCGGGAAGGCCTGATATTAAGCTACTGGAGTCGGTGTAGAGACGTCTCTCTTTCACTCAATCCTCTCACTCTGAATGGCTTTCCAAGACACCTTAAAAAACAGTTCTGCTAGCCTATCTAGGTTGGTGAATGCTTTATTGGTAGTTAATCCTTTGGCATATCTATAATAAATCTGCTGAACGATAACAGCATTTTTAAATAGCCCAAAAGCGTAATAAAAAATTAAGTGATTTATTGGTCGGCCGCTTTTCTGGGCATATTGTTCTACTACTTCTAGGCGACTTGGATTGCCTGGCATCATGGTGGGATAAGGGAAAGTCTGACGTATAATGGGATCATCATTGCCAGTAATCCAATAAGCAATCGCTGCTCCTAAGTCCATTAATGGATCACCTAGAGTGCACATCTCCCAATCTAGAATTGCATTGATAGTTTTCCAACTGTCATCTTCGAAAACGACATTATCATACTTATAATCATTGTGTATGAGACAGTGGTCATATTCTTTGGGTTGGTTTTCATCGAGCCATTCCATGACTTTGGGTGCTTCGGGAAGATCAGCTGTTGCGGCTTTCAGATATTGCTTGCTCCAGTTTCTGACTTGCCTCTCTACATATCCATTTGGTCTGCCCAAGTCACCCAAACCAGCAGCTTCATAATCCAAATCATGTAGCTCAACTAAAGTGCTGAGCCATTTATCTGCTATGATCGGAAACTCAGTAGCTGAGATTTTCCTTTGCTCAGCGACTTTATAATCGATGATAATGCCTTCTACTTTCTCCATTATATAAAAAGAAGAGCCGATAATAGCGTCATCATCAGTATAAGCATACGCCTTTGGAGCTTTGCTAAATCCATTGTTGAGGCCTTTCAATACTTTGAATTCACGTCCCATGTCATGTCCTCGCTTTATCGCTCCTTTGGGAGGACGGCGTAAGACTAATTCACGGTTTTCAATCTGAAGGAAATAAGTCAGATTAGAAGCTCAGGTCGCAAACTGAGTTACATCTAACTGGCTATTAGTATCAGTGATTAACTCGTTTTCAGCTAAGAATGCCTTTAATGGTTGCTCACTGAGTTCTTCTCCTTTTCTTACTTTTTGCATAATTATTTTTAGTGGTCAGATGTCAGAACGTCCTTTCAGGACTGTCATGTAATGCTAAAGCTTAAGTTCTCGCATCTGACAGAAAAATTCATTTTTCGATCTGACATCTCACAAAGAAGTGGTCTGATCCCTAAAATCCCAAACTCCTTCCTATGATCTCTTTCATAATCTCATTAGTGCCACCATATATCCGTTCTACTCTGGCATCTCGCCATGCTTGTGCGATCTTGTATTCATTGATATATCCATAGCCTCCATGCAGTTGTAAGCACTCATCTAAAACTCTGAAATGCATATCAGAAACCCAGTATTTTGCCATTGCTGCTTTCTCTGGAGTTAATGTTTTATTAGTCAATTCCCATATGCATGTATCTACGAAGTTTCTCGCAATCGTACATTCTGTTTTCATCTCTGCTATTTTGAAGCGAGAATTTTGGAATGAACCTATCTGTTTTCCAAATGCTTTTCGGTCTTTACAATACTGCATGGTCTCTTCTAAGAGAGCCTCTGCATTGGCTATACCGCCTATAGCAATACCCAGTCTTTCTTGAGGTAGATTATTCATCAGGTAATAGAATCCTTTATTCGGCTCTCCTAATACATTTTCAAAAGGGACTTTGACATTATCAAAAAACAACTCAGCAGTATCTTGAGCTTTAAACCCAATCTTATCTAAGTTTTTCCCTCTAGTAAATCCTTCTATTCCTCTTTCCAATATGAATAGAGAATAACTTTTACTTCCCGGATCTTTACTCGTTTTGACGAAAGTCACCACCACATCTGCAAAAATGCCATTACTGATAAAGGTCTTAGCACCATTAAGTAAGTAGTAGCCATCTTTCTTTTCAGCATAAGTCTGTATGTTTTTGAGATCACTCCCTGCGGCAGGGTCTGTCATGCCGAGAGCTCCTATCCATTCTCCAGAAGCCATTTTGGGTAGATATTTGGCTTTCTGCTCTGGTGTACAATAGGTATTCAGATAAGGTATCACGATATCGCTTTGAGTAGAAAATCCAATGCCCGGCATGCTGAGTTTAGATATCTCTTCGCAGATAATAGTGTTGTATCTGAAATCATGCAAACCCAATCCCCCATACTCTTCTGCTATATCTACTCCTAGCACACCTAGTTCGGCAGCTTTGGGCCAGAGACCTCTGTCTATCTGACCATCTTTTTCCCATTGGTCATAATAGGGTAGGGCTTCTTGCCGTAAAAATGTATTGAAGGATTCTCTAAATAGTTTATGCTCTTCCGTGTATAATTCTGGTATCATTTTTATGTTTTTTCAAGTTGTAATTTACAAGATGTAAGATCAAGTTCAAAAGTCAAGTTCTCAGCCATAGGCTGAACACCCTTTGGGTGAAAGTGTCAAGTTCAAAGAGTAGCTAATAACCATGAAGTTGTACTTGTACTTAATTCTTGATCTTGAACTTATTGCGATATTGCTTCATTCACCAAATTTCGTCCCAACTGATACATGTGCACCTCATCAGGGCCATCTGCTATACGTACCAAACGACCATAAGTCCAATAACTTGCTAAAGGAGTGTCTTGACTTACACCCATTCCTCCATGGGCTTGTATGGCTCTATCCACCACATCACAAGTCATCTGAGGTACTACTATTTTAATCATAGCTATTAGATTTTTGGCTCCTTTAGCACCGTATTTATCGATTTTATCAGCACAAGCTAGGGTCAAAAATCTGGCTTGCTCGATCTCACATGCTGACTTTGCTATGTGCTGACGGATGCTACTGAAATCTTTTATTTTTCTGCCGAATGCTTCACGTTCTGCTACTCGTTTGCACATGAGATCAAGAGCTGCCTGAGCTGCACCAATGAGTCGCATACAGTGATGTACTCTACCCGGGCCAAGTCTTCCTTGAGCAATTTCAAATCCTCTTCCTTCTCCTAGTAGCAAGTTAGAAGCTGGTACTCGCACATTAGTCAATTTTATCTCTGCATGACCTTCTGGAGAATCAAAACTAGAGTATACCGATAGTGGACGGATAATTTCTACTCCAGGAGTGTCTTTGGGTACTATTATCATACTTTGTTGAGAGTGCCTAGGAGCGGAGGTATCAGTCTTACCCATTACGATGAATACCTTACAGCTCGGATTCATAGCTCCTGATGACCACCATTTGCGACCATTGATCACATATTCATCTTCATCTTTTACTATGGAAGTCTCAATATTAGTAGCATCAGATGAAGCCACATCGGGTTCAGTCATTAAAAATGCGGAGCGTATCTCTCCATTCATCAATGGGGTGAGCCATTTTATCTGATGAGCAGGAGTACCATATTTGGCAAATACCTCCATATTACCTGTATCTGGTGCAGAACAGTTAAAGGCTTCATCAGACCCTCTCGATCTGCCCATGATTTCAGCTAGTGGAGCGTATTCTAGATTAGTCAATCCTGGACTTAAGTCTCCATACCCTTTAGGTAAGAATAGATTCCAAAGACCTTCAGCTTTAGCAGCAGCTTTCCATTCTTCCATTTTCGGATAATGTTGCCATAGGTTTTCTTGTTGAAATTGGCTGCGATCTCTATCATGAGGGTAAATGTGTTGCTCCATGAAGGATTTGAGCTTTTCTTGGAGTTCGATTGATCTTTCTGTGAAGTCGAAGTTCATATTTTAAATTTTATAGACTTAAAAATTTGTTGATCTGTTATTGAAGTGATTTTTCCGCTCTATAATCATCGAAAATTGCTTGTCTTTTTTGTGTGGCTGCCATGACTGCTTCTATTTGATTTTTCCTTCCTGTGATTTCTGATTGTTCTATAGATTCCATCATCAATCCATCAGCAGCATTGAGATATGGTGCCTCGTTTATCACCTTTTTCGCCTTGATTACAGCGGATGGATTTTTTGCAGCTATTTCCCTTGCTATTTTCATAGCATCATCATAGGGAGATTCTGAAATGTGCGTAGCGAATCCATACTTTACAGCATCCTCTCCAGAGAAAATACGATGTGTATATGTGAGTTCTCTAATAATGTCATCTCTTACCGTATGTTTCCAAAGTTGAGAACCTGCCATATCGGGTATCATTCCCCATTTCAATTCCATAATACTCAGTTTCGTATCGGCAGTAATAAATTTGATGTCAGCACCCGACATGATATTTAGTCCACCTCCTATAGCCACGCCATGAACTGCTGCAATAACTGGCACGGGTATTTCTCTCCAGATCCAAGCGACTTTTTGAAAAATATTAGCCACGCCATGAGTGCGGCTTGGAATAGGCTCATTTAAAATGCCACCTTTGCTATTTGGATTGAAGTTAGAGGTATCCATTCCTGCACAGAACGCTCTACCTTCTCCAGATAATACCACACAACGGACCGTTGGGTTACTACCTACAGCTTCTCCAGCCTCGACTAATGCATTGAACATCTCTTGATCTAACGCATTCATTTTATCTGGACGATTCAGTCTTACATCAGCGATGTGATTACTAATAGTTACTGTGACTCGATTTTGCATAATTTTTCTTTTTAACTTAATAAACCTGCTAATCTTTCTTGAATTAATTCAAAAGCGTCCTTCATGATTCGGTCCACTAATTCTTTACACGTAGGAATGTCATGAATTAAGCCTACTACCATTCCACATGACCAGGCCCCAGCGTCCATTGTTCCTTCTAGCATCACTTTAGGGTATACTCCGGCAACTTCTTCTATGATATCTTCAAATTTGATATCCTTACCTAGTGCCTTTTCTTTTTCAATGAGACGTTCGACGGCATCATTGTTTAATACACGTTCTGTATTTCTCAGTGGTCGCATGATGAGTTGAGTATCTAATTCTGTTGCATTTAAAATGGCTTGCTTTACGTTTTCATGCACTGGTGCTTCTTTGGTGGCTATAAACCGAGTGCCCATATTGATACCCTCAGCTCCCATGGCAAGAGCAGCTACTAAAGATTGAGCATTGGCCATCCCTCCTGATGCCAGGAATGGAATTTCTAATTCCTCAGCTGCTCGAGGTAGTAAGATCATATTTGGAATATCATCCTCTCCAGGATGTCCTCCACATTCAAATCCATCCACAGAAACCGCATCACAACCAATACTTTGAGCCTTCAATGCATGTCTGACAGAAGTACATTTATGGATCACTTTTATTCCAGCATCCTTAAGATGTGGTAATACTGATTGAGGATTGCGCCCAGCTGTTTCTACTACCTTGACCCCTCCCTCTATAATGGCTTTTACATATCCAGGATAATCAGGTGGGTTCAAAGTTGGTAAAAAGGTAAGGTTAACAGCAAATGGCTTGTCGGTCATATCCTTACATTTAGCAATTTCGTTGGCTAAGTCAGCAGGTGTCTTTTGGGTCAATCCCGTGATGGTACCTATGCCCCCAGCATTCGAAACCGCTGCTGCCAATTCGGCGAAGCCTACATAGTGCATCCCGCCTTGCATGATCGGATATTGGATATCAAAGAGCTCGGTAATTTTGGTCTTCATATTTTTTTATTTAAAGGTCATAGTTCTTCTATGGTCGATTGTTAAAGGAGTTATATAGGGTAAATGTGTTGCTCCATGAAGGGTTTGAGCTTTTCTTGGAGTTCGATTGATCTTTCTGAGAAGTCGAAATTCATAACTCGTGCCGCGTTACGCTGTATTTTGCGGATTTTATTCCTGTATTAGTAATAGAAACTAAATGTAATTATAAAATAGGTTATAAAACCTAAATTTTTATAAACTAGGTAGATCTTTGAGGGTTTATTATCTGACTTTATTCTGTTCGTTTAATTAGAAGTCATTTTGAGTAGATGTATAGAGCGGATTTTGGATTTGTTAGCAAGCATAGAATGCACCAAACATTTTGCTTACATCAAACAAATTGCTTACATTTAAATGTGGATGTTAGGGTAATTAAGAAAAGTAATGTGAGGAAAATCACAGAAGGTCAAGTCATGATGGCGAAATTCTGTGAAGAGTTCTTTGAAAAATTGAATTACTCTAACTGGAATAAACCACAAGACATTACTCGACAATTTAAATCTGCGGATCTAATTACTTGCAAAAAGGGCCAAAGAAGTAGAATAGTTTTCAATATTGGTAGAAATAGATACAGAATGATTTGCGGATATTGGTTTAAGAAAAGCGAAGTCGTATTGTATATTAAATTTTTCGGCACTCACAAAGAATACGAGAGCATTGAAGTGTGCCAAGTAGACATGTTTAAAAAAATGGGATAACTATGAAGTATAAAAAAATTGCATCTCAAGAAACCTATGAAGAGTATTGTGATATTCATGAGACTTTAGGGTTCAAAGATTCAAAAAAATATAAGGATGAACTTGATTTGTTAGAAATTCTCATCGATGAATATGATAAGAGACACGCTATCTATAAAAAGAAACTCAATCCCGTAGAATTATTAGATTCAATTATGAAAGACGAAAGCATAAGCAAATCTGATTTAGCTCGTGATCTCAATACAACAAGGCAATTAATAAGTGATATCTTAAGATATAGAAGGAATATCAGTAAAAATATGATAATTAAGCTTTCTGAAAGATTTGCTATGAGACCAGAAGCTTTCAGCAGGCCATATAAATTGAAATTAGCTAAAAGGAAACTGCAAACACAGACTGCAAAATGAATACACTTGCTAACAAGTGACTATGACGATTAGGACTCCTTCAATTTGCAATAAGATCAAATCATGCCCTTACTAGTCTACCTCTTTCAAAAACCTCAACAACCTCTCATTAAGCATCTCAGTCTGCTCACATGATATCCAATGCCCACAATCATCGAAGTATTCTATACCTCTGAGATCTTCTACCATTTCTGGTAATCTGTTGATGGCTTTTCTTACCATATACGTAATAGGGTCGTTTTTGCCAGCAATGAAAAGAGTCGGTTGGGTTATTTTTTTACCTGCTAAATGTGCTGTACGATCCCAGTATATATCTAGACATCGGTACCAATTTATTATTCCTCTAAAGCCATCTTTTTCATATCGACTTACATAATAGGCAAGATCTTCTTCACTTAGCCAATCGGGTAATTTTTCTGGAAGCATCGTTGTGTCAAGATACTTTTCAGCAGTAATTGGGTTGTCACTAGCCACAAATTGTGAAGCTCTTTCAATGCCTTCTGCACCTAGGCTAAAGTATATACGCAGTAATGTATCTCTCACATCTGCATCAAATTCACTTTCTGCAACTCCCACTTCTTGAAAATAAAGGATATAGAAAAACTTCTCTCCGAATACTTTTCTCATATGCTCTACCGGTCTTGCTAATGCTCTGCCACCATAGGGAATCGACAGACCCACTTGCCTTTACCTTTTCAGGATAGAGAAGGCATATCTGCCAGGAAAGTGAAGCTCCTAAGTCATGGCCTACAATAATGGCCTGATCATCACCCAAAGAGTCTATAATCCCAACAATGTCTTTTGCCATTTCGTTTTGACTGTATCTTTCGATCTGAGTAGGTGCATCCGTTTGTCCACAACCTAACATGTCAGGTGCTACTGCATGATAACCTTCAGCGGCCATAGCAACAAGCTGATGTTTCCATGAATACCAAGAATCTGGAAATCCATGCAAAAAGAGAATGAGCGGAGCATCTTTATCTCCTGCCTCTTTTATGAAATATCGGACACCATTGGTATCTATGAATCGTTCTTGTAAGTTGTTGTTATTCAATATTCTTATTTGATATTTTCTGTTTGAGTGAACCTTAGAATCTCTAGAAGTTCATTTCAATAATATTAAAAAAAAGAGATGCCCAGAGTCAAGATAACAATGGACATCTAGCTATATGAAAAAAAATGTTGCTTTATTCCTATTCCGCACCAAAATCATAAGTCAAGGCCACCATAGACCTTCTGCCTATTTTTGGCATTCCTGGGAATGCACGATATACATTGTCAAATAGATTTTGAGCTGAGGCGTTTATTGTCAATCCATTATTGAATTTATATCCAATACCTAGGTCGACAACATTTTTTTCATCTGTCTGACCTGAAAATAGGCCGCTAAAAGACTCAAAAGAATCATCATGTTGAAAAGATAGATTAGCCCTCCAGCCGATTTCAGGTCCATAATTGGCCCCTATTCGAAACTTGTTTTTTGGGATAGATAATGCATTAGAACCAATAACTCCTTCAGAATCTTTTATTTCTGTTTCAAACATATTTTCAGAAATGTAAGAGTAGTTTCCAAAGAAGGATAAATCGGCATTTACATAATACTCTAGGCTGACATCCAGTCCTGAATAACTATATGCTTCAAAAGACTTATAACCTGCTGGAAGGTGTGTAACGCCATTATCGGGAGTGCTTTCTGATTGTATCGTGGCTAGGATGAAGTTGTTAGCCAATGGAGCTATACCTGCTGCAAATCCATTTCCACCTTGTGTATATCCTGCAGCATAAGCTCCTGCTACTTGTGCTGCTGCCGCTTCTGCATTTGGGTTACCAGCCTGTGTGAATAGGCCGACTAAAAATGGAGTGAGCTGAGCTGCCACTCCGGCTCCCAAATCAGTGCCTAAGGCATCTATTCCAAGTAAGCCATACGAGGGTGCTAATGCACTTACTGCAAGGTCTCCATCTATCTTACGGTTATAGACATCTAATGATATTTTCAATTTATCGGCTACCAATCCTACATATCCAAACTCCCATGTATCCTCTTTTATCAATGAAGCTTTAGGCCCATTTGTAAAAGAATTAAGAGGTTGTTGAGTAAATAAATCAATACCAGCAAAACTACCTGTGGTACCCGTTGCAAAATTTGCAGGGTTTGTAAGAAATGCATTAATGCTTGGAATCAATGGAGCTAATGCAGGATTAGCCATCAATAGTTGTGCAGCAACTCCTTCTAGAATCTGTTGACCTGCTGATTGAGTGACAGCACCTTGTACAATTCCTAAAGGCAATCCTGGGGTTCCTACAGGTAGACTAGGAAATGGTAATGCTCCATTAAAATCAATCATTGGATTATCGCCAAATGTCACTTCATTTCTATTTCCAACTAACCAAATATCATAGGCATTGGGGACTAGTGTAGCCAATGGGAAGTCAATATTAAGATTTAGCTGTGAAGGAGTGCGTATCGCTCTATTGTAGCTAGCTCTAAATGTGTACTTTGGAGTAGCCTTATATACTAACGCGGCTCGAGGAGAGATACCTGTATCATCCAAAGAATTAAATCGGTCTCCTCTTCCTGCAAGCACTAAATCCAATTGTTCAGCTAACACAAATTTTCCTTGCACATATAATCCTGCAATACTATAGTCATCATTATCCTCATTTCGTCCATACACTGTATTTCCAGTTTGATTTATTGACTGTCTATAGTCAAATCCTGCGGTCCAGTTGGAGTTTAGGATTGAAGGTATATCAAAGTTATATTGAACCTGTCCTTCAAATTGTTTTCTGTCATTTAAGGCTCTATTTCGTGTACGATATAAAAAAGTAGGCTTATCGGCCTTGCTTGAGTTGCTTAACAAAAACGCTTGAGCAAATAGTCCTCCCTTCTGCATCCTGGCCTGGCCCCATACATCTGTAGATTGGGCTAATCCTTCTCCTTGGTCATTATAAAATACTCCCGAAGCACTATTGAAGCCCCCTGCGACATTAACTGAAAGATCATTTTGAGGACGAAATTCTAAACTGCCTGTGATAGCCGCACTTGTATAAAAATTTTGCAGTGGATTTCCATCTCCATCAGGGTCTGTATCATTTTCATCCCAAAGCAATTCTCCTTGTTGGGTAGGGTCGATTACACCATCTGTTATCACCGGTTGAAATACGCGACTCTGAAGTGCTGCGATAGATGCTGCGTCACCAGGATCATTAGGATCTAATTGGAATTCGTCTCCTCTGGTATAATTGGCATTTATCTTAAATCCGAATTTATCAGAAACCTTAGTTGCATGTCTAAGAGAACCTCCAAAGGTAGATAACTCTCCTCCTCTTAACTGGACAGTTGTCCCCGATTGATCAATAGGTGACTTGCTTAAGAAGTGAATCACTCCTGCAGTAACTCCAGGACCATACAATGCAGATCCAGGACCTCTTACTACTTCTATTCTTTGAATGTCTATATTATTCAATGGAGTGTTTAATGCATCAAAGGTTCCAGTTCCAGCACCTACCAACGGTCGATAATCTAACATAGGAAATGATGCAGAACCAAATAGTCCTCCATCCCCACGTAACTGTATGTTAATCCTTCCTGCAGATTGCTGCTGTATATTGACACCAGGAGCGCTTATCAAATTTCTGACTGGATTATCATTTGGAGAAGCTTCTAGTTTTCGTTTACTATATATTGAAATTGAAGCTGGGGCTTCCTGTACTTTTTCTCGTCTACGCGATGCAGAAATTACTACATCTTCTCCAATTAATGTTCCTTCTATCATTGTCACATTAACTGCTCCATCAGAATTGACTTCTACCTCCTGTGATGAGAATCCTGTAAATGAAAACACTAAAGTCAATGGATAACTTTGAGATGTACTTACGCTAAATCTCCCGTCAAAGTCAGTCACATTACCATCTGTGGTTCCTTTCACTAATACATTGGCTCCTATCAAAGGATCACCTGTTTTAGAATCTGTAACAGTCCCATTTATGGTAGTTTGGGCTTGAAGATTTATCATGAACAGTGTTAAGAATACCACTGTCAAAACAGAATTAAGTTTCATAATTGAAGATTTATACTTTTAAGTAATTTTTTCATTTCCTAAATATATATTTATAATTAGTAAATAAAACCTAATAAATGCAAATATTTAAGCAATTGAATAAAATTATTGAGCGTTTGAATGGACTCTATTGAAATAAAGAGCTTTGATAGCAATTCAAAATTTCGATGGAGAGGAATGGTTAGGCCATCTGATTTTTAGGCGTTAATGATATGCGACTTACACGTGATGGAGATATGGACTAATCTAGATTTGCTAAATGGCATGATAAGGGGGACAATGTATATGAATATGAAAAGCCTACAGTAGATAAATGTCAACTCCAATTTTGAATAATGAAAATGGAGTAGTCATTGATAGTAGTTTATTGACCCATTATCTCTAAAACATTTTTTTGACGCATCATGCAATGGCGTAAAAGCTGTATAAAATCCAAATATCATAATGGGATAAACTATCCATAATGTCACACCACTGTACGCCAAAAACACCCCAAGAAGTACTAGTACATAAGCTAGAATGGTCAATCCAATCTGATGAAAAGAAAAGAGTGGCACCTGAGATAATGACTTGTATTCTGGATCATGTACTACCTTATTGATGACATCTCTAAGGATTATTGGATTTGAAGGTTGATGTATCATTTTATCTCTATTTGATATGATCATTTGAGCGTTGCTATTACATCTCTTATGAAGTCATCTATATTAAATTCCTCCTTATTAAAAGTCATCCCCAGTCGAACTATGACCAATTCCAAAGAAGGTACAATGACCACATATTGTCCATAGTGGCCTTTGGCAGCGAACATGTCTTCAGGGGCATTAGGAATCCACTGCTTTTGGCTTTTGGCATTCAGCCAAAATTGAGCTCCATAGGCTCTACTTTTCAGAGAAGCATCTGAAGGAGTATTGGTGTACTTCGCCCAATCGGCAGTAAATACTCTTTGTCCATTTTGAGCAAGACCATTATTTAAATACAGCAGGCCAAATCGCATCCAATCTCTAGGCGAGCAATAAGCAAAAGCACCACCAATGAAAGTGCCGGATGCATCGGCTTGCAAAAAGCTATGATTCATTCCTGCTTTGTCAAAGAAGTCTTCATGCACCAGTTTGAGATATTCCTCTTGGCTTCCAGTATGATTACGCACAATTTTAGAAAGCAACACAGAATGAACCGTCTGATAATCCCATGTTTCTTTAGGTACGGCACGGAGTTCGACATCATTGGCAAAATCTGCCATATCTCCTTGTGTCATGAGCATGGTACTCAATAAATTTGTAGGATCTGATTCATAAGCTTCATTATAATCATAGCCCACTGTCATTTTTAAAATTTGATGGATCGTTATGTCTTTTCTAGCATCATCGGCTTCTTCATATGCAGGAAGGCCCGTTTTATCATTGATATCTAGTTTGTCCTTATAATCCAATACTCCTGCTAATGCACTGATAATACTTTTAGTCATAGACATTCCTCGAAGAGGCATATCTCCATCAAATCCTTCTCCATATTGCTCTGCTATCAGTTCTCCTTTATAATGGATTAGTATAGCCCTTGAGTTTTTCATGCTGTCATTAACAGTGCTTGATTCGGTAAATGCATTATTTACAACGCTGTTGAGTTTTTCAAAATTCACTCCATCTATCGCTCTATTTACTGAAGGCCAGTGCTCTATAGAATCAATGCTTAATTCCTTGTATTCAGGAGCAGATTGCTCTTTTATTTGATTCACCTCGAAGTTTCCTGTAACTCCACAACCACACCCATCTCTATATACTGCAGTACTCGTATTCCCAAAAGGCCCTAAACCAAATGATGAAGTGACGGTCTGAGCATCGACATCTATATGAGATGATGCAAATCTTCTTTGTAGTGCAGAAAGGTCACGGGCCTCTACATCAGCTCGATTTCTATTCAACATCAATACATTGGTGCAGAGGGTGTGTGAAATCATACCTGAGGCTATTTTTCCTACATCTTGTGAAAAGCCCAAAGCTTTGAAAAGAGCAATGGCTAGGACGATAGCAAAGAGAAGACTGTCGTATTTAAGAATAGATCGAGTGTTGTTCATAATTGGTGTTGTCTTATTTATTACACTATTTGTAAAAAATAGGATTTAAAACCTAATATTATTGAATTTAATCTATGAAATGAAATTATTAAAAGGCTATTTCATTGCTCGACGGATGATTACATTGTCACCGGTTCATGTTATTGGTTATTTTTATCCTAAATAATATCTGAAGAAAATAGGATGGTGGAAGAGAATAAACATCAAGACATAATCAACAAGATTGAAGAAGTGTTTGTCAATCCTGACTTAGTATCTATAAACCAACTGGGTAGAGAATTAGACAACTTGGACATCCCTCTTCTCCCTTTTAGAATCTGCAAAACACTCAAATTTCAGCAACAGTTAAATACTGAAAACCTTTTGCAAAAGGGAATTCAGCTTCTGAAACAAGCACGATATAGATTAGAAGCTATAAATCATAAGTCCACTTTCACTGATCTTTATAGCTTAGTTAAAAGGCACGCACATACTAGTCCTAATAGAATAGCCATTATTCATTTAGAAGATGAAATCACATGGAAAGATTTCGATCAAAATATTTTGAAAGTAGCAAGCTATTTAGAAGATGCAAATATATCAGTCGGAGACAGAATTGGGATATTAGCAGACAACTCTATTCATTATCTAGAAATACTTATTGGGATTATAAGCATTGGGGCTTGTATCGTACCTCTTCCTACAAAAGTCACATCAAAAACTATTCAGACGTTAAGCCAAGATGCTGGATTGAAGGCATGTTTTGCTTCGGACAAGTATAAATCACAAATCGAACGTAATCAAAAAGAGCTTAAACATAGAATTGCAATAAATTTCCACCAAGAAGAATGGAAAAGTTATTCTGAAATATTAGAATCATTGCCATCAAGACAAATCACTTTTAAATCATCTCCTGAAGATTACTTTGATATCATGTACTCTTCTGGGACTACAGGATTACCTAAGGGTATTGTGCACACTTGTAGTGTAAGATATAATCAGTATATCAGAGGGCATCAGATGAATTATTGGCCTGGATCAACTTGCTTTTTCTCTACTCCGTTATATTCCAATACGACATTAGTCTCTGCCACTAGAGCTATAGCATCAGGAAGTAGGATCATTCTAATGTCTAAATTTAATATTGATCAATTCTTAAGAATATGTGAGCAATCAAAAGTTACACATGCCGTACTCGTACCTGTGCAACTTCAACGAATCATGGCATCGCTTTCATTTGATGATTACGACCTTTCAAATTTTCAATTGGTGTATACGACAAGTGCTCCATTGACGGCCGAATTGAAAAAGGAAATTGTAGAAAGATGGCCAGGAGATTTAATAGAAATTTATAGTATGACAGAAGGTGGCATCTTAAGTATTCTCCAAGCTAACAAATACCCAGATAAATTACACACTGTAGGTAAACCACCGTCCACAACAATTATGAAAATCATAGGGGAGGATGAAAAGGAAGTGCCCAAAGGCGAGATTGGTGAGATCGTGGGTCATGATCATTATCGAATGAAAGAATATTATAATCAGCCACAAAAGACCAAGGAGGCAACATGGCACGACAACAAAGGCAAAGCATTTCAAAGAAGCGGAGATTATGGGATCATTGATGATGATGGCTTCCTTATTCTGCATGGCCGAAAAAAGGAAGTAATTATCTCAGGAGGTCATAACGTTTATGCCATTGATCTTGAGGATTTAATCAAAGGACATCCTAGTATTAAAGAAGCTGCAGTAATTGGCATTCCATCGGAAAAATGGGGTGAGACTCCGATGGCATTTGTGGAAGTAGTACAAGGTTCTGAGATCCAACCAAGTGAAATATTGAAATGGGTGAACGACAAACTCGGTAAAATACAACAGATATCAAAAGTAGAGTATAGAAACAAACTACCCAGAAGTGGAATTGGGAAAGTTTTAAAAAAAGAATTGAAAAAACCTTATTGGTCTGACTTGTAGATTATTGCTGTTTGGATGATAATGCTAAGTCATGCTTTATCAATTTAGAAGCTCGCCAATATAAAGCTGCAGCAATTGCACTCACAAAACCACTAACTAAGAGCGATCTACTCAAGGACTCGTCACCAAATCCAGCTATTAAAAAGTCACTCAAAGCACCAAAAAATAGGGGCCCTAATCCAAGTCCTATTAGATTGAGAAATAGAAACAGCACTGCCGATGCTAATGCTCTCATTCTTAATCCTACTAGTCCATGAGCCATAGCAATACTAGGAGCCAAATAAGTCGACCACAAGATTTTAGAAAGTGCCACAGAGGCAAGGCATAAATACTTGCTTTCCGTGAGGACAAGTGTTGCTGTGATCGGTATTGAGATTGCAATTGTTATTGCTGGAAGAAGCAAATACCATTTGGGATCTATTCTACCAAACTTATCACCATAGTAGCCCCCTAGCCAAACGCCTAAAGCTCCACCTAAACCAACGCAGAAGGCCAACCAGGTTCCAATTTCCCCGCTTTGCATTTCATGTGTTCGAGCCAAAAAAGAAGGTGTCCAGTTTCCTACACCATACAATACAAAAGCATTAAACCCTGCACCAAATGCAATGTATCGAAATGACTTTCTAGTAATGAGTAAATTAAATACTTTCGATAAGGCTGGAAGTTTGGAGGGACTGCTGTGCTTCTTTTCCGCATACCCACGAGGAGGCTCTTTCACCGTAAAAAAGAAAATTATTGCATATAGAATACCAGGGACACCCATAACCATCAATGCAACTCTCCATCCAAAAAACTCATCAAGCCATCCTCCAAATAAATAACCAAACAATATACCAACATAAATACCTATTGAATAAACTGATAATGCGGTAGCTCTTTTTTCTGGAGGGAAATAATCAGAAATCATAGAATGAGCAGGAGGGCTGGCTCCAGCTTCACCTATTCCTACACCTATCCTTGCCAACAATAACTGAAAAAAATTAGCAGCGAGTCCAGATATAGCGGTCATGAAACTCCATATCACCAAAGCTGCGGTGATAATATTCTTCCTCGAAGAACTATCTGCCCATCTTGCTATAGGTAGTCCTAGTGTGACATAAAAAAGTGCAAAAGCCAAACCGGTTAAAAGACCAAGTTGAGTGTCAGATAAATCTAACTCTGTCTTGATACTTTCTTGAAGAATAACGAGTATCTGCCGATCAATAAAGTTGAAAATATATACACCTGTAAGGGCAAGCAGGACATATTTTTTGTATCCTTCTGAGAATAGTACTTTGTGATTATCCGTCTGTTCCATCGACAATCACTTAAGGTAAGTAAATAGTCCAAATTTCACACTGTATTACAGTATTGTAATCTCCATAGCTTGAGTTTGTGGATTCTTTTCTAGTGATCTCATCGAAAAAGAAAACTTGATTAAGAGGATTGTTGACTGTATTGTCTTGATATTTATTCCACGACAAAAAGATCCCCGTCATTGGCAAAATGGATAGGACCTTCGTATCCTTTCAGTTCCTTCTTATACAATGATTTCATGATTCTGATGTCAGGAGCTGGGGCAAAATGATGCAATACGAGTTCCTTTACATTTGCCTTAGTGGCGATATCTGCCACTTCTGCTGGAGTAGTGTGATAATCTTGAATGTCGTGAATGATTTTAGCATTTCTAGTCATTCCTGCATCTTGTACTATCACTTCCATTTTTTGAAGGAGGGAGTTTAGAATGACCTCGTGGAGAAGCAAGTCTGCATCTTTAGACATTTCAAGCAAGAGGTTATTTTTCTTAGTGTCGCCACTGATGACTACCTTTTTGCCTTTGTATTCTATGGCATAGCCTACAGCAGGTTCTATAGGTTCATGATTGACATCAAATGCCGTGATCGTAATTCCGTCGTTATCATACACCACTTCTTTGTCGTCTTGTACATTTTTGAACTCATGAGCTATTGCTCTGGCTTTGGATACATCCATAATAGTGGTTCCGTGATGATCTACACGATGTTTGTTTTCTATGTGGAGCAATTGATTTATTGCCTGATTGATAGTATCCGCACCATCGGGACCATAGAGATGCAATTCAGTTGTTCTTCCCATTAGCCATGACTGACTGACCAATGAGGGCAAATCCATAAAATGATCAGAATGCCAGTGGGTAATGAAGATGCCATCTAGGCGATTGAGTGGTAATCCAAAATTGGTTGCCTTCCTCACTACACCATCTCCTACGTCAAACATGAAGAAATGCCCATTCACAATGATAGCGGTGCCAGTCTGTGCCCTATCTCCTGGCAGAGGTGATGAAGTGCCGACTGTATAGACATAGATACGGTCTTTATCTTCTAGTAATTGATTCATTTCAGCTACTTGTGCCTGATTGTTTTTAAGCTGTGTATTGAGCATGAAAGGGAGAAGCGTCTCTGGGAAGAAGGTAGTTACCACCATACCTATAATTATGAGGAGGAGAATGAGCCCAAAGAGGTATTTTATAATTTTTTTCATTGTACAGGATTGATAGAGTTATACTTTTTAAAATTGATTCTCAGCTGTATTAGAAGACATATGATGATCAATAGCAACGGAAATATGATAGACAATCCACCCAAGGTTAAAACCGAGGTTGTAGGAAATGCAATCGTTTTTTCCATGGCGGCAATCTTATAATCATGAAATTGGGCAAAGCTTGGATCTGTACTCATTTTCATCATTGTTCGCATACTCCGATATCGTACTACAGCACCAGAAGACCATTCATCCACATCATCCAGTCCCCATCTCTCCACGGCATCAAAAGTCGTATTACCACTGTACAATGGATAACTTCCATGCTTGAGCAAGAAAGAGAATACATGCTTGGTGTAAGTGTCTAGAATCTCACTTGAAGAGTTGCCAGCTTTTTTTCCATTGATCAGTTGAGGCGTGTCATAGAGCTTAATCGCATTGACCATATATAGTGGTTTGCCATTGTCACTAGCCATCAAAGCTCTTAGCCGTTGGGTATCTCTGTCAGGGTATATCTTTTGGTATTCACTGGCATAATGGTCTATCTCTTGTGGAGTAAGTGGTCCTTCGAGAGCTCCATGCCACACGCTGAATAGGAGGTATATCAAAAAGGCAACTGACCAGTTTATGATGGTATATTTCTGGTGTTTAGTCATTTCTTGCCTTCTACTTTTTTCCAATTCAGAGTCTTGGTAAAGAACCCTGCTGATACTGTAATTACTAATTCACTGTCAGTGGGTTGGATTTTTGCATCTAATGTCTTTCCTCGTTTTGCAGCGAATAATTTGCCTTTCCATTCTCCTTCTTCTTCTACAAATCCAATTAAGATATCATTGCCGATTTTGGCTTTGGGATTATCAGAGGATATGATTTTGCCATACCAGCCATCCTCTTTTTCATAAGTTTCGATGATGGTATTTTCTTCTCCAGTTGCCCAAGTGCCATCTATTGCAACTTGGGAATAGGAATAGCTGCATATAACCATGAGAAGTAAGATGAACGTAAGTCTTTTTAGCATTGCTATATAATTTTAAAATGGTAAATCTATAGGGCCATGGAAACCATGTCCGCTTTTGAAAAAACAAACACTCGCTGGGCATGGGATTTCAACCACCCAATCCTCTTTGAGGGTTACTTCTTTGATCTTCCAATCATCAGGTAGTTTCCTCTCAAAAATTGATTTATTTCCAGCAAATCCAAGTGCTTCGGTCGTATTTGGCACCATGTATCTTCCATTTCCTGGGTCAAGAATTTCGATGATGCGACCTTTCAGGAATTTTACAATATGATATTTATTTACCTCAAGGACTACCACATCTTTATAGTTCGGGTCTAGTTTGCCAGGTCGGGCCACTCTTGCGAATGTCCTGCCATCGATATCTATGGTTTCTAATGGACTATCCTTTTCAGCATCGGGAGATCGGCGAAAATAGGCCTCATCATGTGCAGATCGCCCAAACGCTAACTTTCTGAATTCATCTGGCATATTCAATGCGGCAAACTCTTTTGCGGAAATTGGCGATTGACTAAGCCAAACATATCCTGACTTTATTTTTTTTATTTCACAAAAGAAATCTAAACCACCTTTTGTCCAATTATGGATCCAATCGGGATTTCCCATTTCTGTTGTAAGTGTGTTGATGTCGGTCATAGTTATAATAATGTATGATGACTTAAAATTAGGTTATATTTCCTAATTGTGTGCAAAATAACTTGAAGGTGTTTCTACTTGATGCAAGAGCTTACCACAAAAATCGGCACGAGTTATGATTTTGATTTGTATGTATCCTAAAATTAAATTTCCGAACGTAAAGGGCCATAGGTAAAAATAAAGCCTTGACTTATGCTTTAACCAAACAATCT
>DKPS01000220.1:26557-27240 GCA_002471345.1 Saprospiraceae bacterium UBA7328 | reverse complement strand
ATCTTCATCCTTACCAGCAAACCATGATCCCACATGAGTGGCCTCCATAGCTCCTGGCCCACCCCCAGAGATCAGTATATAGCCTTTCTCAGTCAACTCTTTAGAAATTTCAGCTACTTTTTGATAATTATTACTCTTTCTGCTGAGACTATGACCACCCATAATGGCAATCACTTTTCGTTCTTCATATTCAGATAGAAAGTCGTAGGTAGCATCTGTAATGGAATGATCATGTAGCCACCGAGCTAAAGTCTCATGAATACTGTCTGATTCTATACCCGTTTTTTTGAAGTGATTATATATTTGTTTGTCAGGGGTTAGTTCGTAGGACTTTTCAGATTTCGGTTTGTATCCTTTATATAAAGTTTCTTTAGTGTAAAGCCTGTTAGGATAGATGTTATAGGGTACGTTAAGCTTGGGAAATATGTAATTGTTTTGTTTTAGATGATCCACTAGATCAGGGCTCATGTTACATCCTAAGAATAGGCATTCTTTGAAGTCAATTTGCATCATTGATTCATCTAGGCTCGTAAGGTTTAAAGATTGTACCGCGATTTTCCTAACCTCCTTTTTACCAAGGACATTTTTAAAATCATTGAGAGATTCGTATTCTTTCATTGACTATGTTATTGAAGTTATTTAAAAACAAATCTCATCGACTATGAATAACACATTGATCCTCA
>DKPS01000220.1:8263-26239 GCA_002471345.1 Saprospiraceae bacterium UBA7328 | reverse complement strand
GATCCTCAATTTATTAGCAAAATTTTCAATCCATAACTATAGTTATGGATTGAAAATTTTGCAGATCCTTGAGAACCAAGCCGTTATTCTCGTCAGACGACATAGTTATTAAACTACTTCATTGTGTAAATACAGTTGGATTCTTTGGCATTATGAATCACAAATATGAAAATTATGAATAACTATGTAGAATGATTACCTAGTATTTTAGTCATATTTTATTCTTAGTAGCATCCATAAGTTGTTCTTAGAAGTATTACTAATCAATGATTGTCATAATCCATAAACTTAAAGCATGATTCAATTCAAAATCCGCTTTTTATTTCTTGTTTTGTCCTATGTGCTCTATGTTGACAATTCGAATGCCCAGAATTTAATAGGCACGAATTATTTAGAAATTTCTCAACAATTACTTACAAATTTAAAAGAAGGAAAGGAGACTTTGGAATATGAAAAAGCTTTTGCAGAGACAAGTGAAAAAGATATAACAGATCAAATTATAACGGACGAAGAAAAGATAGCATTCTGGGTCAATATATATAATGCTTTTATTCAAATAAAATTAAAAGAGAAACCAGAGCGCTATGAAAAAAGAAATCAATTCTTTAAAGAAGAATTTATCAGGATAGCAGGTAGAGATATGAGTTTTTCTGACATAGAGCATGGTATCATCAGAAGATCACAATGGATGTATGGATTAGGTAGAATTAGAAACCCATTTGCTCCAGGATATCAAAAAAGGCTAGCTCCTTCTAAAAAAGAACCTAGAATACACTTTGCGTTGAATTGTGGAGCTAAAAGTTGTCCACCTATCGCTATCTATGATTATAAATCACTGGACCAGCAGTTGAATGAAGTATCCATAAAGTTTCTCAAAGAGAACACGACCTATAAGAAGGATAATGATCTAGTTTATACTACCGTGCTTTTTTCATGGTTTAGAGGCGATTTTGGTGGAAAGTCTGGAGTAAAAAAAATGTTGAAAGAATTTAATCTTATCCCAAATGAACAGGTGAGATTAAAGTTTGATGACTACGATTGGACTTTAGATTTAAACAATTTTATAGAGGAATAGAGATTAGAGTTCGAATGTAAAGTCTACATCATGAGGTGTTTGATGCCATAAAATAGGCTTATGGTTGCTTTTGTATAAGATGTATTATAAATGTCTATAGCTCTTTTAAAGCTTTTTCTGGCTATACTATAGGTTATGGGGACTTACAATTCCGAAAATTGGAAGCCTACAAATATCTGCTGTCAATCCAATCACTTCAATTATTAAATTATTAAAGTGCATATCTAATTGAAAAGGATTTGGAATTAAACAAAAAGTCTATAAAGTCTTATTTCCTTTTTTAGGCCAGGAGCTTCACGGATCAAAAGCATATCTAACAAAACCGCTGAATGAATGTAAAGAGATAATGGAATTTAATGATGATATTTAGAAACTATTAAATCAATTCAGTAAGAATAACCAGCAATTAGATATGATGAATAAAGCAATTATCACATTGATTTCAATTTTAATAACATTAGGATGTTCTTCTAATAAGACTGCTGAAACTACTGTCATAGAAGACAATTCTAACGAAATAAGTTTCCATCATGGAGTGGCGTCAGGTGACCCTTTGTCAGATCGAGTCATTATTTGGACTAGAGTGAGTACATCTGTCGAAAAAGAAGTAGTAATTCAATGGCAGGTGTCAGAAAATCAATCTTTTGAAAGGATTGTGAGAGAAGGAAGTACCACGACAAATGTAGAAGCAGATTATACAGCTAAAATTGATGTCAATGGTTTGACTTCTAATACATCATACTTCTATCGATTTATTTCAAAGGGTGTAATCTCTCCTATCGGTAAGACAAAGACTTTGGATACTACTGGGGAAAGTACATTGAGTATTGGAGTTGTAAGCTGTAGTAATTATCAGTTTGGATACTTTTCTGCTTATCGGCATTTAGCTCAGAAGGAGATTGACTTGGTGCTTCATTTGGGAGACTATTTTTACGAGCATGGGCCTGATGGTTATGGTGATAAAGATTTTGAGCGGAAGCATAATCCACCTAGAGAAATATTATCATTAGAAGATTATAGGATGAGATATGCTCAGTACAGAACTGATAGTGATTTACAACTTCTTCATAAGAATCATCCATTTATCACAATTTGGGATGATCATGAGATTACTAATAATGCTTACAAAGATGGAGCTGAAAATCATCAAGAGAATGAAGGAGATTATATGGAACGTAGGGCATTAGCAAAAAAGGCTTATTACGAATGGATGCCCATTCGACCGAGGAATAATGAAGAACTCTATAGAGATTTTGATTTAGGTCCATTAGCAGATATCGTGGTACTAGATGAAAGGCTAGAGGGGCGGACAATGCCAGTAGAATCTCAATATGAAGCAAGTGAATCTATGCTTGGCAGTACTCAGTTAAAGTGGTTTGAAGAAAAATTATCAAAGTCTGATGCCATCTGGAAGGTTATTGGCAATCAGGTGATTTTTTCTCCATTGAATCTAGAAAAAGTGAGGCCAAAAGCCCCTAAAAACTTAGATGCTTGGGATGGTTATTCCAAAGAACGTGATGGAATTGTTGAGCATATAGAAAATAACAAAATTGACAATGTTGTATTTGTCACAGGTGACACACATACTTCTTGGGCTTTTGAAATCCCAAAATCCATCGATGATTATAAGAAGACAAATGAAGCAGTTGCTATTGAGTTTGGTACACCTAGTATCACCTCGTCAAATTGGAATGACGGTGGCAGAGCTACTGATGAAGAAGTATTAGGAGCAGAAATATTGGTGATGGCTGACAATCCACACCTCAAATATGCAAATGCCCGTGATCATGGATATTTCATTTTAGATTTAACATCAGAGAATGCCACAGCTAAATGGTATTATGTCGATGATATTAAAAATCCAGAAAGTGGGGAATATATGGCTAAATCTATATCTGTTTCCAAGGGAAGTACTCAATTATTTGAGTGACTTTGATTTAGACCAAAAAAAGAAAGAGAGCCTTTTGTGAGGCTCTCTTTAAGTCGAATTTATAAATGGTCAGTATTAACAGAAACTTTATTTCTTAATTTTTAGTTGGACAAACACATTAGGAAGGTCTGATCTATATTGTTTCATATCGGCTGTGATACCTTCATCTTCGATGCCAAAATCTTTTAACATCTGATAAACTGAACTGATTCTATGTGCTGCAAGAGCCTCATCAATATTATTATCTAAATGAGCTGCACTGATATTTATGCTTTGAATATATCCTTTCATATATAATCTGGCCAGATCCCTGATATGATCTACTGCTACTTGATCAAGCATTGCCTGATCTTCTGGAAAAATTAATAGTCTAGACTTGATATTATCATACTCATCTTCATAATCTGAGCTCACCTTGTCTAAAATTTCATTATGAGTATCATTTGATGCGAAATAGGTAGGGACAGTAGCTATTTTTTCAATTTGATTTCCATTCTCATTCATTTCTACAAAGAAAGGCACCCCATTTACGAGTATTATAGTCTTATTCAAATCATTATCCGATGCCCCAAATACAAGAGAATTTAACATGAGGACTATGGCTGCTGTGATCGTGGTTTTAATTGCGTAATTCATGGTGTATAATTTTGTTTGTGATGCATAGATAACATAAGAAATATGTGTAAAGTGCTATGTATCAGAGGTTTTTGAGCAATTTTATGGTTTTTACGGAGCAAAAAAATGTGGCTATACTAGGGGAAACCACTAATTAAGGATAGGATTGTTCTAATAAGACTAGATTTTGATTCTATACTCTATTTGATTAGAAATATTCATTGACATCATTCGAATGCCAAGGTTGAGACCCAATATGCAACCAAGTACCTATAGATTTTACATATCTTAAAGAAAACAGCGACCTTCTAAATTATGCAATCAATCATCTCTTGGGAAAAATATGCTGATATTCTATATGTCGAGTCTTATGGGAACTATGTAAAAGTCTATACCAGTGAAGATGATTTTATATTGTTAAGGAGTAGTCTTAGATCTTTAGAACTTCAGCTGCCATCCCACATTTTCCTTAGAATTCATCAGAGGTACATTATTAATTTATGGAAAATTAAAGATTACAAAGGAAATGCTCAAGGGTTCTTCACTAAATTAAAAGAAACCAATATTGTCTTGAAAGTTTCTCGAAAATACATGAGGGTGTTTCAAGATCGAATTGCAAGAATTTCTACTCCTGAAATTGTCATGACTCGTAATGATCCTGGTTATCTGTTTTGGTAAACTTGTAAAATATCCCAAAATTCTGTCAGTTATCACTTATCTCATTCTTCAAAGCAAATGGATTGGATATTAGATTCCAAATTCGATAAGTATGGAAGTGATTTGTTACGCGACAGGTAAAAATGAAAATCCAGAAAATTCAGTAATAGGGATTGAACATTGCCTAAAAGTAAATTCAAACTGGTGGATTGAGATGGATGTCCAAATCACAAAGGACAAAGAATTAGTCCTTTTTCATGATTACGATTTAATCCGAACAACCGGAATGAATGGCATCATTTCTAATTTTAATTATTCTGACCTATCAGAGCTCAACATAGGGTGTGATTTTATGCTAAACATTGATCGTGTCAATAAAATTAAAGAAAGCAATATTCCATTATTAGAGCATGTGCTAAAGTCCTATCCAGAAGCAAACTTCATATTTGATATTCATAGCAATGATCCTTCTATTGTTGATTTATTTATTGACCTTATTGAAAAAGTAGAATTTACTCCTCGATTTGTCGTAGGCAGTGAATATGAAAAGGTCATTTCTGAAATGAGGAAAAAAAGAGCATTTTGGACTTATGCAGCCTCTGCACGTGAAGCGAAATCCTTAATCGTCAGCAGTTGGTTGCAAATGGACAAATATTTTCCATTGCACTCTGACATTTTGTGTATTCCATTAAAATTTGGAAAGGTCACTGCTCTAACGGACCGTATAATTCATCACGTTCAAAGTAAGGGCAAGAAGTTGTGGGTCTGGATGTATGAGGGAAAAACTGCGAGAACCATTCAGAATATGAACCAATATCAAGAATTAAAAAGTAGAGGAATAGATGGGGTTTTTACAGATTCTCCTGAGCTACTTTTTACTGAAATGAAAACGGAGTAAATCATTTTACTATCTTCCATCTTCTATTAAATGAGTAAAAGATGTTTTTAAGAATCAAATATTATTATCTCGTTATTGTCCTCGTAATTTTGAATTGTGCTCCTCAAAAAGAAGAAACAACTACTAAACGATCCCCAAATATTGTTATCATTTTTACTGATGACCAAGGATATCAGGACTTGGGCTGTTTTGGTTCTCCCAATATCAAAACTCCTCATATTGATAAAATGGCTCAGGAGGGAATTAGATTTTCGAATTTCTATGTCAGCCAAGGAGTCTGTTCTGCATCACGAGCATCATTACTTACTGGATGTTATGCTAATAGACTCGGCATATCTGGGGCATACATGCCCGATGTAGGCAAGGGATTAAACCCTGATGAAGAGACCATAGCAGAGCTTTTAAAGGAAAAAGGTTATGCTACTGCTTGTTATGGAAAATGGCATTTAGGATCAGAGGAACAATTTCTTCCAACTAATCAAGGATTTGACGAATATTTAGGAATCCCGTATAGTAATGACATGTGGCCCCTACATCCTTGGCAGGGTACAGTTTTTAATTTCCCAGATTTACCATTAATCGAAGGCATAGATGTGATCGATACTTTGATAGATCAAAGCCATATTACACAATTGTATACAGAGAAAGCAGTAAGTTTTATAGAAAGAAACTCTGAGAGGCCTTTCTTTTTGTATGTTCCTCATAGCATGCCTCACGTACCATTGTATGCTTCTGGATCTTTTAAAGGAAAATCAGAAGCAGGAATTTATGGAGATGTCATAGAAGAGATAGATTGGAGTACTGGAGAGATCCTCAAGTCACTAAAGGATAATGGGTTAGATGATAATACTTTAGTAATATTCACATCTGACAATGGTCCATGGCTGTCTTATGGTACCCACTCTGGAGTGGCATTGCCTCTAAGAGAAGGAAAAGGTACAGCCCTTGAAGGAGGTGTAAGGGTGCCATGTGTAATGAGATGGCCAGGTTATATCCCAGCAGGTATTGTTGAAAGTAGACCAGCAATGACGATTGACCTGTTGCCTACTATTGCTAAGATTTCAAACGCATCTCTTCCAGAGAAAAAAATAGATGGAGCAGATATGTCTTATCTTTTGAATGGAGAGAAACACAGTGATTTTCATCATGATGCTTATTATTTTTATTACAAACAAAATGAGCTTCATGGTATTCTTAGTGGGGACGGAAAATGGAAATTATACTTACCCCATCAGTACAGATCTTTGAATGGGCGTAGTGGAACTGCTGATGGAATTCCTATCAGCTATGATCAAAACCAAATAGGTATTGAACTGTATGATCTAGAAAATGATATTAGTGAAGAAACAAACATTGCTAATTTGCATCCTGATATTGTAGATGCTCTACTCATTCATGCAGAAGATGCTAGAACTGAACTTGGAGACCAACTGACAAATAGGGTAGGAGATGGTGTAAGAAAAGAAGGAAAGATTTAATGTTGTCAGAATAAGTTAGACTTTAATTTGATTCTGAAAGGAGTTTACTGAAATCATTCAGAAAGATATAATCTTCACAAATTCACAATTTTTTCAGTACTTCGTTGTATGGTGAATGAGGTCCAAAAACTGCTAGATTCATTTGGTATAAATGCTTTTTCGATTAAAAAATTGGAAGGTTATGGAAGTACCAATTATAAAATAACGGATGATGGTGGTGATCAGTTTGTGCTCAAACATTATACTGATCAAAAAGTACTTCCTTTACTCATAGAGGAAATAGGTTTTGTAGACAAGATTAAAGAAAACCTACCATATCAAGTTCCATATACCTTAGAAAAGCAAAATGAGAGAATTCACCATTTTGCCGATGAAAGTTTTGCTCGATTACTTCCTTTTTTAAAAGGAACATTTTTGGCAGAGACCAGAATTACGCCGGAACTGTCGTACGATTTTGGACGATCTATGGCACTAATGGTCAGTGAATTATCATCAAGTAAATCACTTTATTTCGCTTCCAAAAGAACAGAGTGGGACCTCTTATTTGCTTTGAAAAGTAAACCCCTATTACAATATATAGAAGATCCACATCAGAGAAAAATAGCACATTATTTTTTGGATCAGTTTGAACATTTTACACTGCCAACATTAAGATCTCTCCCTCGTCAATTGATTCATAATGATTTTAATGAATGGAATGTTTTATGTGAAGAGGATAAGGTTTGTGGTGTTATCGATTTTGGTGATGCAACTGTGACTCCTCGTATATGTGAGTTGGCCATTGGATTGGCATACATTATGCAAAAACAAGAACTGCCATTAGCGATAGCTAGTGAGGTGATCCGAGGATATGTTTCTATTTCAAAACTATCAAAACAAGAAATTGAAATCCTTCCATCACTGATTACTACACGTATTTGTACGAGTGTTTGTGGATCAGCTAAGGCTAAAAAAGAATCCTTTGATTCAGATTATATTTTAATTAGTGAGAAAGGTGGATGGGATCTTTTGAATAAATGGATTGGGTGGAGTCCGATTTTATTGAATGATCTGTTCAGGGAGGCTGCTGGTGTCCAAGAATGTAATAAGAAGTATTCTCATCTCGCATCAGAAAAAACAAGGAAAGATCGCTTCAGTCCAGCTCTTGGACTCAGCTATGATATACCTATTCATATGTCTTCCGCGGCGTTTCAATATATGTATGACAGAGAAGGCAACGCATATCTTGATGCCTATAACAACATCCCTCTTGTAGGGCATTCACATCCTAAAGTGAGTGAAGCAGTAAGTAAACAGATAAGAACCCTTAATACTAATACTCGGTACCATAATCAATCTCTATATGCTTATGCTGAGCGATTATTAGAATACTTTCCAGCTCAATTGGATCGTGTGTTTTTTGTGAATAGTGGAACAGAAGCTAATGATTTAGCCCAAAGATTATCAAAGACATTCACCAATAGAAATGGCAAAATCGTGATGGAGATGGGCTATCATGGCCATACTACTGAACTTGTTAACCTTAGTGCATATAAGTATAATGGTGAAGGTGGTGGTGGCCGTAACGAATTAGTTTGTGAGCTTCCACTTCCAAAAGAATATCGAGGGAAATATAAAAGTGTAGAAGAGTATTTTATTGAGGCCAAGAGTATAATAGAATCTTGCATAGATGGAGGCCATGAATTCTCATCATTATTAGTAGAGCCTATATCTGGCTGTGGAGGACAAGTACCACTTATTGATGGATATTTAGAACAATTGGTTCCGTGGTTAAAGGAGAAAGGAATCATATCTATAAGTGATGAAGTCCAGATTGGCTTTGGAAGATTAGGAAAATGGTTTTGGGGCTTTGAAATGCAGAGGTTTACTCCAGACATTGTCGTTTTAGGAAAACCTATTGGGAATGGCTTTCCACTTGCAGCAGTAGTGACTACCCAAGCTATTGCAGATGCTTTTGACAATGGAATGGAATTTTTCAGTTCATTTGGAGGAAATCCGATTGCTACAGAAGTTGGTCTTGCTGTTTTGAATATTATAGAAGAAGAAGGTTTGCAAAAACATTCATTTGAAACTGGAGAATATTTTAAAAAAAACCTTAGAATGTTACAAAACATTCACCCAAAAATTGGAGATGTCAGAGGAGAAGGCCTGTTCCTTGGAGTGGAGTTTATCAATGGAGATGGGAGCCCAGGAGGTAGTATATGTAAAAAAGTAAAAAATCAACTCAAAGGAATGTTTATCCTCACTGGAAGTGATGGAAAACACGACGAAGTATTAAAAATGAAGCCTCCGCTATGTTTTAACCGTGGAAATGTGGATAGAGTAGTCATGGCTATGGATAAAGTCTTAAGAACGATCTGATAACATATTAATTCTTCACTTCTCTTCTCCTTTTATTCACAACTTGTATCTTACCTTCCTTAAATCACATAAATAAGTATGGAAGATAAAATCATAGAAAACAAGGAGCTCAATATTTGGGAGGCATTACTGCCCATAATTGTATTAGTATGCCTTTTAGCTTGGAATGTCTATGTATACGGAGATGATGCTCTAAGTGGATCAAACCAATTTATTTTACTTATTGGTGCAGCGGTAGCAGCTATTGTTGGATTTATGAATAAGGTAAGTTATACAGCTATGATTAATGAGGTCGCTGATAACTTAAAATCAACTACAAATGCTCTACTGATACTACTATTAGTAGGCTCCTTAGCAGGTACTTGGATGTTGAGCGGTATTATTCCTACTCTTATATATGGAGGTCTCAAGATTTTGAGTCCTAGTATATTTTTACCTGCTTCTGTTGTGATTTGTGCAGTCATTTCTTTGGCAACTGGTAGTTCATGGACTACATCAGCAACGGTAGGAATTGCACTGATAGGTATTGCCAAAGCAATTGGCATATCTCCTGGAATGGCAGCAGGAGCCGTACTTTCAGGTGCCTATTTTGGAGATAAAATGTCGCCACTTAGTGATACTACTAATTTGGCTGCGTCGATGTCAGGAGCAGAATTGTTCTCTCATATCAGGTATATGTCACTTACTACAATTCCTACTATCACAGTGACACTGATATTATTTGTTATAATCAGTTTTGGCATCGAAACTACTGGAGGAACAGATACTGCTCAATTGCTTACTGATATCAAAGCGGCATATAATGTCAATATATTTCTGATGATAGTTCCATTAGTTGTAATTGGGTTAATCATGAAAAAGACGAAACCTTTAATTGCTTTGCTCATAGGAAGCCTTTTGGGCGGTGTATTCGCCTTAATTTTCCAACCAGATGTGGTCGCTACCATTGGTGGGTCAGATAGCTTGACGTTTGTTTCTGGTTATAGAGGCGTTATGGATGCGCTGACCGTGTCCACGGTGGTTGAATCAAGTAACCCTATACTCAATGAATTATTTAGTACAGGAGGGATGAGCGGTATGATGGGTACAATTTGGTTAATCATGTGCGCTCTTGTTTTTGGTGGTATCATGGATGCGATAGGAGCTTTACAGCGTATAAGTGCGGCGTTACTTTCCATGGCCAAATCTACTTTTGGATTATTTGCTAGTACTGTTGCTAGTTGTTTGGCTATTAATGTAACAGCTTCAGATCAGTATTTAGCCATAGTAGTTCCAGGTAAAATGTTTGATACAGCCTATCGAGAAAAGGGCCTAGCTCCTGAGAATCTGAGTAGAACATTAGAAGATTCAGGTACAGTCACTTCAGTACTTATTCCGTGGAATACTTGTGGTGCATATCATAGTGGGGTTCTAGGAGTATCGGTATTCGATTACTTTGTTTATACCTTCTTTAGTTATATCAGCCCTTTTATGACATTGATATTTGCTGCTCTTGGAATCAAGATTAAGCAATTGATAAAATAAGATCTGATCAAAAAAAAAGCACTTTTGGTTGAGAATCAAAAGTGCTTTTTTGTTTTGAAAATATCATTGTATGTTCTTAAATATTTATGATTTTTTCACTAATCCAATAATAAATAAAAGGACCACTGCACCTCCTACAGAAGTAAGAATACTTGGAAGACTTAATCCACCTACAGTAGCTTCATATATACCTAATTTTCCTCCTAGCCATCCGCCAATGAAACTGCCTAATATACCTACTACGATATTGCCAACAAGTCCAAATCCTCGTCCTTTCATTAACTGACCAGCTATCCATCCAGAGATTGCTCCCAAGATGAGCCAAATTATAATTCTTTGTAAACCCATGTAATTAAATTTTGAATTAACATTAAGTTGTAAAATTTAATTTTTAAATCACTTCAATATATAAATACTCTTTTCTCTTCAGGCTTATAATACTTTCGTCACTCCCGGAATAGGAATAGCATATCTTCCTTCACTATCTGGTAATGTAGGAGGGTTGTTTTTCCAATCCCAT
This sequence comes from Saprospiraceae bacterium UBA7328, assembly GCA_002471345.1. Lineage (GTDB taxonomy): Bacteria > Bacteroidota > Bacteroidia > Chitinophagales > Saprospiraceae > UBA7328. The sequence goes on along the minus strand of DKPS01000220.1, from coordinate 15,181 downwards.
TGATCAGGATTGATTCCAATGCTTAGATCAGAAGCCAAAGCCTCGTCCCATTTGACTACATTTCCTGAGTAAGTAGCCATCCGACCTAAAATAGCTGTCATTGTACTTTTTGCACCATTTTCTGTATCACTGATAAGTCCACCATCCATAATGGACTCGAACAATCTATCATGTTCTACCTGATATGGATTTGCATCACCTTTTCCTTTATGATTTAGGATCATTTCACCGCTATGCGCCATCATTTTTGTGGAATTGCCTTCAGTAGAAACCGAGCCTTTTGTCCCTTGAAATGTCTCTGATACTCGACTCATGCAACCTTTCTGATGTCTACATTGACTGGATATTACTGCTCCACTAGGATAAGTGAACTCTACAAAGTGATGATCAAAAATTTCTCCATGATCCATACCAGTTCGGACTTCTCTTCCTCCCATTCCTTGAGCCATAGACGGATATTCTCCCACAAACCAATTCGCTACATCAATATTATGGATGTGCTGTTCTAGAATATGGTCTCCACAAAGCCAGTTGAAATAGTACCAATTTCTCATTTGGTACTCCATTTCTGTTTGACTTGCTTTTCTTTCTCTTACCCATACTCCTGCACTATTCCAATAAACTTGACCTGAAAGTATCTTTCCTATGTCTCCATTATTAATTCTTTTTATGGCCTCCAAATAGTTGGTTTGGTAATGTCGCTGCAGCCCTACGACTACATTGAGTTTTTTCTGTTTTGCTTTTTCTCCTGCCGCTAATACTTTTCTAATCCCAGGAGCATCTACAGCCACAGGTTTTTCCATGAATACATGTTTCCCTTTTTCTATAGCGTATTCAAAATGATATGGTCTGAATCCTGGTGGAGTAGTAAGGATTACTACATCGGCTTGATCTATAGCTTCTTTATAACCTTCAAATCCAGCATATTTATTGTTGTCTTTAACTGCTATTTGATCAGGGCTTCCTTCATGATGTTCATTTATATAGCCATAGCATTTGTCTATTTGATCTTGAAAAGCATCAGCCATAGCTACAATTCTTACATTACTCTTTGCTTTTAATGCTTGCAGTGCAGCACCAGTTCCTCTTCCTCCACATCCTATTAATGCTACATCGATGTGATCTTCACCTTTCACATATGCTGAAGCATGAATAGACATCGGGTTTAGTAAAGCTGCTCCAGATACGGCTGCAGTAGTTTTTATAAATTGTCTTCTCTTTGTTGATTTATTTTTCATTTTACCGTTATTTATGGATAGCCTAATTGAGTGGCACTGTAAAATATCGAATTGTACATTAATGAGGAAATTTGATCTTTAAATAATTACATTCCATAACCATTCACACAATTGATTTAGAAGAAATACAAGACAAATTTCTCTTAGGTTTAAGTGAAAATCAGCTCGAAGTGACTGAATATCTTCATAGGTTATTCACTGAGAATTATAATTTGGAATCAAATGATAAATATGAAATTCCATTTTATTCATTGAAAAGCTGGATTTGCTATATCAATCCAATTAAGAATGATACTGTAGAATTAGCATTTACAAGAGGAATCGAATTGGTTCATCAAGCAGATGTGTTGAATTTCAAAGGCAGAAAACAAGTAGGAGGGTTTGATCTAAAAGGCATAGATTATCAACAATTAGAACTTGTAGAAATGGTCTTACAAGATGCCATAATCTTAGACTATGAAGTTCCATATAAATCAAAGAGAAAAAAGAATAATTAATCCTTGACCATTGACTTTATTTTTATCTAATAAAATATATACCTTTGCACTCCATTTTGAAAAAAATCGATCTAAAAGAATTTTACTGGAGGATTGATGAAATATTAGATAATAATGTCAAGAGTTTGTCAACTTACAGGAAAAAGGCCGATCACAGGGAATAACGTTTCTCGCGCCAATAACCGAACTAGAAGAAGATTTCTTCCTAATCTACAGAAGAAGAAGTATTACATTCCAGAATTGAATAAGTGGGTTACACTTAAATTGAGTACATCGGCAATGCGTACTATTAATAAATTAGGCCTCTATGAGTACCTAAATAAATTAGAAAGAAAAGGAGTGGACCACGGTGTGGACATGACTAAAGCTTAAAAACCGAGATCATGGCAAAAAAATCAAAAGGTAACAGACAACAGGTAATAGTAGAGTGTACTGAACACAAGTCAAGTGGACAGTCTGGAACATCGAGATATGTAACTCAGAAGAATAGAAAAAACACTCCTGACAGATTAGAGATTAAGAAATTTAATCCTATTTTGAAAAAGTATACCATTCATAAAGAAATAAAGTAATTTAAGATGGCTAAAGTATCGAAAAATGCCAGAGTAGCTCAGAGAGCTGCAAATGCTGGTTCAGGTAGAGATCATGCCAAAGTGATCAAAAGTATCAAAGACCCAGTGACGGGAAAATATACTTACAAAGAAGTAATCATCCATAAGGATAAAGTTCAGGAATTCTTTTCTAATAACAAGTAAGATTTCCTGCCACTAATCAAGAATTCATTAAACGAAAGGCTTTTTTCTACATTAGAAAAAAGCCTTTTGTGTATCATGTTATTCTGAATACCATTCTTCAATTTACAAAGGCAACATTTGTCCATATTATAAATCGGCTATGAGTTTTTTCAAAAAGTACTTTTCAAGAGATAAAAAAGAGGAACTCGACAAAGGTCTTGAGAAAACTAAGGAAGGTTTTTTTGGCAAGATTACTAAAGCGGTAGCAGGAAAGTCTACAGTAGATGAAAGCTTTCTAGATGAATTAGAGAATATTTTAATCCAATCCGATGTAGGTCTAGATACTACCATTAAGATTATTGAGAAGTTAGAAGGTAAAGTTGCTCAAGACAAGTATATCAATACAGAAGAGCTTAATGAAATTCTCAAAAAGGTTATTGTTGATATTCTCACTGAGAATAACACTAAGAACATTGAAGACTATAGTCTACCCAATGAAAAGAAGCCACATGTCATACTTGTTGTTGGTGTAAATGGGGTAGGGAAGACAACGACCATTGGAAAATTGGCCTATCAGTATAAAGCGTTAGGGTATAAAGTATTATTAGGTGCTGGAGATACATTTAGGGCTGCAGCAGTAGATCAACTCAAAGTTTGGGCTGATAGAGTAGGATGTGGATTTTATGCCAAGGGAATGAATACGGATCCAGCGGCAGTGGCTTATGAAGCTGTACAAGAAGCCATAAACGAAGATTATGATGTCGCTATAATAGACACAGCTGGAAGGCTTCATACTAAGCTATATCTGATGAAAGAACTTACTAAAATCAGAAATTCAATAGCAAAAAAAATGGATGGTGCTCCTCATGACGTCATGTTGGTGTTAGATGCTACAACAGGTCAAAACGCTATAGAACAAGCTACCAGATTCACCGAAGCCACAGACGTATCGTCCTTAGCTCTTACAAAGCTAGATGGAACAGCTAAAGGAGGTGTAGCGATAGGAATTAGTGATCAATTTAAAGTTCCGATCAAATACATTGGTGTTGGAGAAGGTATCGAGCAACTTCAGGTCTTTAACAAAGAAGCTTTTGTAGATTCTTTATTTACATAGAACAGCTTCCCACAGCAGTATTTCAAGAATTTTCATTCAATATTTCCTTTCGATATTGTCGCATTTCTCCTTGTTTCTGTCGAGATAAGATGATTCCTAAGCCGCAAATGATCATTTTATAAGAGATAGTCAAAGATTATTTCATTATCAAAAAATGAGCTATGGGGTGGGCAGGATCAGCAAGCAGTGCAATTCTATCATTGAGATATAATAGAAGTCTTACTTCTAATAAAAAGGCAATTTCAAGTTTTCGAGAAAGAGCTAAAAAAATAAGAATGAGCAAAATGAAGGCATACAATAATGAAAGAATTTTTGTGCCAAAAAGTTATTCAAAAATAGAATACGATATGATGACTAAGAGAATCAAAAAGGATGTAAAATCAGACCTTGTTATAACTCTAATGAAAGCTATTATTGTTTTTATAATATTAACTACAATTCTCGTCGCACTTTTTAATTATGTCCAATTTGACAACTATTTGTTCTGGGCTAGGTAAAACACCATAAGGATGATGATTTCAAAATTGCTTCATTTTGTTTTCATTAATTTATTGTTTCGTTGAATTTCATTTATTGTCTATTTTTATATGCGTAATCAGTAGATTATCAATGATTTACTAGAAATAATTCAAATGAAGAAATATAGCTCAGCACTTGTAGTATTTGCATGGATACTATTTCTTTCCTTTTCTGCTAATCCTCCACAAGGCAATAGTGGTGGCCCCTTTGATGGAACTTGTGCAAGATCAGGCTGTCATACCGGAAGTGGCAACGCTGATGGGAATATTAGTATAGAGGGCATTCCTAATCAAGTGGAGCCTGGAATGACTTATCCATTTACAGTGGTCTTAAATGTCACCGGTGGAAATGCAGAGAGAGGTGGGTTTCAGATGGTAGCTACTGATGTTGGCGGTAATGATGTTGGTGAAATTACAGATCCAGGTAGTAACTCTACTACTTCATTTTTTCAAGGAAGAACTTATTTCGAACATGAGCCTGCTAAAAACTTTAATGACGACATCATAGAATATTCGGCTAGTTGGACAGCTCCTGAATCAGGAAGTGCGACTTTTTACATAAGTGGGATCTTAGCAAATGGAAATGGCTCAAGATCAGGAGATACATATGTGAATAATAAAGTCACATTTATCGTAGCAGAAAGTAACGCTCTTTCTGCAAGTCTATCATCAACTACGGATGTGTTGTGTAATGGAGACTCAAATGGTACAGCTGTAGTAGATGCTTCAGGAGGAGAAGAAAACTACACCTATGCTTGGGATAATAATGAAACAGATCAAATGGCGGTAGCATTGGCTGCTGGTGGCCATAGTGTAACAGTATCAGATGGAACTTCAGAAGTAATTCTAGAATTCAGTATTGCTGAACCTTCTCTCCTAGAAACAGAGCTGACTTCTACTTCTCCATTAGAATGCTCCGATGATGAAAGTAGTGATTTATCTGCTAATACGTCAGGAGGAACTCCTCCATATTCATATGTTTGGTCGAACACTGAGACTACACAAACTATAAGGAATATTGGTCCTGGACAATATACAGTATCCATCACTGATAGTAATGGTTGTATCGATGTCGCCAATGTTTCTCTTTTTGCTATAGATCAAGAACCTCCGAATCTCTCAGCTATCACAAATGCTACATTAAGCTTACAAGATGATGGTTCAGTAATTGGCCTCGATAATTTGGATGCTTTCAATGTCTCGAGTAGTGACAATTGTGATGAAAATATAGAAATTGATTGGAGTCCTAAATCTTTTGATTGTGATGATGTGGGTCTGACACAACTTACTATTACCGCTACGGATCAATCTGGGAATAGTGCTACAGTATTGGTCTCTGTAGAAATTGTGGATGAAGTAAAACCTGTCATCACTTGTATATCACAAACTCTTCAAATAGCTACTTGTGCAGTTTTTACATACAGTCAACCTGTGACAATGGATAATTGCAACAATACAAGATTAGAGTTGATCTCAGGTGTCGGAATAAATGGCTCTTTCCCAGTAGGGGAGACACGTGATGTTTATCTAGCTACTGATGAATCAGGTAATACCGCGATGTGTGAGGTTGTCATTATCAATGAACCTGATATCAATGTCGAAACTGACATCACCCAGATCAGTTGTACAGGTGCAAATGATGGTGCAATTGTCATAAGTGTCACAGGCAACAATGAGCCATTCTCTATAGAAATATCTAATGGAAATAGGGACCAGGACTTAAGTAGTGGCATTTATTCATTTATTATTACTGATTTCACAGGATGTTTTTTTGAACGTGAGTTTGAGATTGTTGAACCTAAAGTGTTGGCTTTTGTAGAGACACAATCTACGAGACCAACCAATAGTAATAGTGGTGATGGAGCTATAGATATAACAGTAAATGGAGGAACGCCTCCATACTCTTATTCTTGGATGGTGGAGGATGAATTCTTCTCTGATGATGAGGATCTGGTGCAACTGTTTCCAGGTATGTACTCTGTAAAAGTTATAGATGATAGAGGCTGTGAATTGAATTCTGAGGTTTTTGTTTTAGAAGAGGTTACATCGATAAATGATCCAGAGATTTTCTCAAAAGTCAGCTTTTATCCTATACCTGCTGATTCTCATTTGCAAATTGATATTCATGATTTGACTTTTTCTATAGGAATATTAAGCATGTATTCTACAGCTGGAGAACTGGTGAATTCATCAGATCTCAATATTCATAATACCATTAATACTTCAAGTTTAGATAATGGAGTATATGTATTAAAAATAAAGTTAGATGAGGAGTATGTAGTAAGACATATCCTTGTACAACATTAATTTTATCTTAAAAATCTTGAAAAAGTTCTGAAGTGGATAGAGATTTGCGTCTATTGAATAGATCAATTCTTTACCTGATCAATTATAGAAAATTATGACCACCATGTCCAAATTGCTTTCAGTACTATTTATATTGATTCCTTCTTTTTTCTACGCCCAATCCAATGGCTTTATTGAATTTGAAACAGAACAGATTCACCTTGGTAAAGTTACAAAAGGGGAAAAAGTAGATTCTTTATTTAAGTTCACAAATGTATCTGATGAAGACGTAGTTATTGAGCTTGTTTCTACCTGTGAATGCACAAAAGCAAATTGGCCAAAATCTAAAATAAAACCAGGAGAAACTGGTGAAATCCCTTTCACTTTTGATAGTAACGAGAAAGAGAAAGAAGAAGAGATTTCAATAGATGTCTATCTTAAAAATATAGACGAAGAAGGAAACCCAGTTATCATCTTTCTTTACTATGACTATCAATATTGATTTTTAGTCCAAAGTCCAAAGTCCAAAGT
>DKPS01000220.1:513-7947 GCA_002471345.1 Saprospiraceae bacterium UBA7328 | reverse complement strand
TCCAAAGTCCAAAGTCCAAAGTCCTTATTCCTTAGTTGATAGTCATGAATTCATTGCAATCTTTTGCAATTGAATCTATTTGTATATTTTCATAGAAACAATCTGAATATGAAAAAGCACGATTACCAAATCACATTAGAATGGACAGGGAATAAGGGAAGTGGAACATTTGATTATCGGTCTTATAGCAGAGACCACCTTACAAAAGCTAAAGGTAAAAGTGCTGAGATATTGGGTTCGTCAGATCCCAATTTTAGAGGAGATAATTCAAGATATAATCCAGAAGAGTTGTTCCTATCCTCACTTTCGAGTTGCCATATGCTATGGTTTTTGCATCTCTGTTCAGTAAATGATGTCATTGTTCTAGAGTATAGTGATAATCCTAAGGGAACGATGGTAGAAAATGAAGATGGAAGTGGACAATTTTCGAAAGTAGTTTTATATCCTGATGTTAAAGTAAGCAAAGCATCAATGATAGAAAAAGTAAATGAACTTCATCACAAAGCAAATAAGATGTGCTTCATTGCCAATTCGTGCAATTTTGAAATTGAACATGTATCTAAGTGTCAAGAAATATGATTTCTTGATTGCAGATTATTTCAATTCTGCTCCTGAAAGATCGAACCTATAGTTTATTATTTTTCCAGAATCAGATATACCTTCTAATTTGATGATGTAAGAAGAACTGTCGTCTTCGCTGTCAAATGTAATATTAGCTTTTCCGTGTTCATCGAATGGAAGATGAGGATCCCAAAATACAGTTTCATTTGAATGATATTTTGAGGACATGGAATTAGGCCGAGAAAACGCTCTAGCTGCTGTATATCCAAGATGAGTAAAATGAATGATTCCACTATCTAAATATTTTTCTCTACTTCTTGACATGCTTCTTGTGCGGACTTCTACAAATGCTTTACCTACATAAATGGTTTCAATTTGATCAGCTGTTAAATTTAAAAAGGGCAAAGCATTAGACCCTCCAGGTTCATAGCCCATGCCGTCCACTATGATCTGCATAGGTACATACACTATTTCACCTTTTCTATTTACTATTATTGAATAAAGCTTTCCTTCAGCTCCAGAATAGTAGCTTCTGGATGGTGCTATTTTGGTCAGTAGCCTTGTCCCACTCAGTTCAGGAGCGACCCAATCGGCATAATCCAAATTGTAGAATTTGCCTTGTCCAGTGGTCCTGTTAGTGGTGTATGGCCTAGAAGTAGTGATTTGGATCTCATCAATATCAAGACTCCATATACTGGTGTCATTTTCTAATTTCCATCGATAGTGTTCTTTTAGAGTTGACATTTGATTTTCAGAAAATGAAGATTGATGTTGGGTTTCTTCATAGAATTTTGAAGGAGATACGTTTGAAATTGTCGGACTAATGCTATCCAGGTGGATATCCAAAAGCCGATTGCCATCTATTTTAGAGATATCATCTGAACTTTCAATTTTTCCATCATCTATTCGTCCTTGGATGATATAGGATATAGTATCAAAGTAAGGTAGATTAGTAAAAGAAAAAACACCTTGATCATCAGTTTCTATGTGATCAAAGAGTATGCTTGAGTCCAAAGAATTGATCATTATTTTAGCTCTAACTGGATCGGAGTTTTCTTTCTTAGAAGAATGTCCTGATATTGTATATCCCTGTTCGAAAGGATATTTAAATGTTATTGAATCATTATTGAGTTGATCCTTCCATGTAAATCTACGCCACTCAGAACAGCGTAGGATGAGATCTAAATAATACCGTTTTGCTTTACTTATATCTTTTAGATAAAATTGAATGTTAGGAATAATATGAAATAGGTCGGACTGGAGGAGCAAATAATTTTTAATGTTTACTTCTTCCTCTCCAGAACGCTGAAAGAACTTATTATTGACTTTAGCAGAGATATCAACATTGTCTGCAATAAGATTACTGTCAAGCTGGAAAAGGAGGTTAATTTCATTTTTCAATTTTTCATTGCTTCTATCAGTGGTCACATTGATGATTTCTCTTTCATAATTATGATCATTAAAGAATAATCTTTCTGCTTGAGGTCTGTCTTGTCCATCAAAAAGAGTCAAATGTATAATTCCAGAAGGCAATGATGATTTGGCAATTTTCAAGGATTTAGCATTTTCAAGATCAGACTCATAGATGATTAAATTTCCTCGCACATGTCCAATGATGTATGCATTTTTAAGGAGCTCATTATTACTCGATCCGATCGTGATAAAGATTTCGTCTTTCCTTGTGGGATTGACCCCTATCGATAATCCAGAAGAGAACACATTCGGTAGATCGTATTTTTGAATCTCTCCATGGTATTTTGTGGTTAACACATATTCTTCCTCGTTATGAGGAGTTATATGAAATAGTCCCATTCCTTTATGTGTACTCTTTACTTCAGTTATAATCTTTCCTTTTTTGGTTTCAATTTTACCATTGATCTTTACTATTTGTCCTGATTCATCTTTTGCTAGAAATGCAACTTGAGAGGTAAGTCCATTTATCAAATCTCCACCTTCTGGGAAGAATGCGATATCAAGTGCTTTATTCTCTTTTATAAGTGCCTCGGAGGTTTGAATGCTGGTGCCATCTGTCAAGCTTTGAAGAGAAATGATTTTTTCAAAAAAGAAATCAGATCCTTGATTACGCATATGATTTGTATATGCTCGAAGCCGGTATTCTCCTGCAGTTTGCTTCGGATGCCATGTGTAATCTGCTCTTAAGTCTTTATCTTTGTGCAAGAGCCACGTCTTTACGATCTTACTTTTTGAATCTATCAAATCAATATAGACAACTGCACTTTTAGTACTTGGTTTGTGATCCACTCCATCCACTAAATACCCTTTTATCCAAAGTGTCTCGTAAGGAGTGAAGTAGTTTTTATTCGTATGTAAGTACACTTTTTCTGGAGAATGAAGCGACGGGTAATGGAGAATCTTGTCTATACTTATTTTGGCATTTTTTGAATTGAATATTATCCCTCCTTTGTAGTCTTTGGGTAATTCCATTGCCATTCTGAATGATGTCCAATATCCAGATTCTTCAACTTCCCTTTGATTTAAAAGATAACCATCATGACTTATGATAAATCTACCAGATTTAGATTTTAAGAAAGTAGTAGCGGGTGTGTTTTTATATGATTTGCCTGATGCCCCTCTTGATACAAATGATCTGAATGAGCGATACTTGTTGATCACCGTCAGATACCCTGGTAATAGGAGTGTGTCAGCTATAGATCCATATTTCCAATTTAATTCATCAAATGAGGTGGTGCTATATTTTAAGCTATCACTAGAAGAAATAGAAGTGATTCCATATTCAAAAAGCTTCTCATTTATCGGATGTCTTTGAATCAATGAACGAAAGAAAAGATGTCTTGATTCTAAATAACTTTTTTCTCTTCTTTCATCTATTTTATTTTGATTTTTTTGCTCTTCTTTGATATCATCAAAAAATAATTTGCCGACATATTTAATATCGTTCTCGATTGAAATTGAAAATTCTTCTAATGCAATTAGAACTCGATAGCCCATCTCTTTATTCCAGAGTTTCAAATTATCAACAGCATAAACATTGAGGGTGGAGTCCGTTTCTTCAAACCATATTGCTTCTGGATTAAGGAATTTGACCTTCCTAGCAGAAACCTTTTCTCCAATGAAGGCTTTTTCAAATTTCTTTATCCATCTTTTTCTCTTTTTCTGATTAGATTTTTTAGTCTTTACAGTCACTTCATCTAAAGTAAGAGTCTTCGATACCATGGAAACAAAAAGTGTTTCACCTCTCAATTGTGTATGACTAAGAATATAGTTTTCATAGAGGAGATGAGTGATGACAATGGTATAATTACTCTGATTGCCAAGGTCAAGTATAGCTTTCCCGTCCCGATCAGTCGTAGTGCCTATAGATGTATTTTCTATGAAGATGAATGCATGTTCGATAGGTTCATGGGTATCTTGATCTTTGATTTCAAAACTTTTGATATTCTGGGAAAATGAATTTTGGCAAAAGAATAAAATGAAGCAAAAGACACCAGCTGATCGCATTCTATAATCTTTGATTTTGGAAGCTAAATCGGATTGACAAAAATACTATTTCTCTCTTGTTCGATTATTTTACCAATTTAATCGGCCGAAGACCTCAGCAACAAAAAAGCGGATTAAAGACTTGAATCTTAATTTCTAAATTGATCATTATCAATTAAGTAAATGATCACTGTCATCACATCCATACAAAGAAAGGTATAAATTAAAAGTAGAATATTACTCTTCACTAATAATTTACTAATATGAAAAAGAATGTAGGTACTATCGACAGAATCTTTCGATTCATTGTTGCAGCTGTAATCTGTTATTTATTCTTTACGGGTGTTATTTCTAGTACTCTTGGTACAGTTTTAATAGTTGTAGCAATGATATTCGCATTGACAAGTTTGATGAGTTTTTGCCCTATTTATTCAATAATTGGAATGGATACATGTGATGTGCCTGAAAAACTAGCTTAAGAATTTTTGCTCAGCTGTATTTCGTGCTTTAATGTTTAAGTAAGAAGTGCTAAGCAAAGAGGAGTATATGCTGTTTTTTTCTATGAAATGCTTAATATTCATAGTCGCACTATTGCTCAACCTCTTCATAAAATTTCCCCTTTATTTAATACCCTGTCTTCCAAAAATGACAAGATATGGCCGATAGAAATTGGCCAGCTATGAGATTCAGGGAAGGCTTGATGCTAGGAGCGAAAGGAGGTCATGGACCTATCAAGTATATTGTGAAAAGGATTGTGGACGACCAACTTGTTGAATTTCAATTTACTTCTCCTAATAACTTCGATGGAATACATAAGCTAGAATTTTTTGAGGAAAATGATTCGAATACAACTATAAGACATACGATTGACATGGAGACAAGAGGTGTATTGGCCACTTTGCAATGGCTTGTTGCTATCAAGCATCTTCACGATGCGCTTATCGAAGATGCTTTCGATAAAGTCGAAAATTTATTTAATTCGACACCCAAGAAGACTAGATGGAGTTCTTGGGTCAAAACGTTGAGATGGTTATTAGGTTGACTATTTTATTCCAAAAGGTAATCTCAATAAAGACATATTTCCATTACTCATTACCATCACCACATCCTGTAGAGCTTTGGTGTCTTCAATAGGATTGTCTGGAATGGCTATCAAATCTGCCTCATATCCTACTTTTATTTGGCCAGTTGAGCTATTGATGTCTAATAGTTCGGCAGCAAGTGATGTCGTTGTTTTTAAAGCATGCCAGGCTTCCATCCCTAGCCTTCTAAACTCCTCTACTTCCATCGAAACCCTACTTGTAGTTTTTTCAGCATAACGATTATCAGCACCGGTGGCTATTTTTACACCTATCCTTATTGCAGCTTTAATCGTCCTTTCACTTTTGGGTACCATATACTTCCCTCTCATCTCTAATACTGGATGTTCATAGTCACCTCCTGGTTCTGTGAGGTCTAAGAGGGTGATATAAGTCGGTACTAGAAACACATCCTTTTCTTTCATTAACATCAGTGTCTCATCACTCAGAAAAGTACCATGCTCTATACTTCTTGCTCCAGCTTCTACAGCAGCTCTAGCTCCTTCATCTCCATGCGCATGGATAATTACTGGCACATTATGTTTGTTGGCTTCATCCACTACCCATCCTAGCTGTTCTTTAGTATAAGTTTGTTTTCTTGGATCAGTCTCAGGAAGGCCTGCTCTTTCTGTTCCTCTAGTTTTGATGACTTTTGCTCCTCTATCTATATTTATTTTTACGAGATGTCTTAATTCACCTTCTTCGTCAACAGGACCTCTCAATACACCTAGCCTAGGATCAGCAAGAATATTTTCATTTAAAAAAGGAGTGACATATACACCACAAGGAATCATATCAGGTCCTTCTAATTGCCCATTAACTACCATCTCACTGATGCTTACATCCTGAAAAGCAGGAACACTTGCACTTCTCACTGTTGTTACACCTGACATCAAAGCACGTTTTGCCGCTTTTAGGTTATTGAGGTGAGTATGAACATCTATCATTCCTGGTAGAAGAAAAGAATGCTCCAGGTCTACAATCTCATAAATATCAGGGACCTTAATTCCTTGATAATCAATATTTTCTATAATACCATTCTTTATCCATACAGTCCCAGTTTTAATCGTTTCACTTTCTATATCCACAATTTGAGCATTGATCAATGCATACATTTTATCAGGAAACACCTTCTGAGAATGAACAAAAGAAAGAGATAAAAACAGACAGAGGAGTGTATGGAAATACTTCATATTCTTTTAAATGTGCTCTGCCCAAAGTACGAAATCTGGCTTCAATTGTTGATTTATTGAAGAATAAAAATAATGGTTTGTATCACTCAAAATATAGAATATAAAGCAAGGTTTTACCTGTAATTTCGAATTTATGTCTGGCTTTTACTTAGTCCCAATCTAGCCATTTGTGAATCATATATATCAAACTAATTTATATGATGGATAACTCTAGAAATGCAATAAAACAGGCTTTTTCAAGAAATAGGCGTTTTTTCGCCTCAAATTTTTCACATTTTTTTTTCTCTCATATCAAATCAGAAAAAATTGATTTTGTGACGTTTATGCATATTGATAAAATGTAATATGACGTATATTATAATTTTCCATTATTTGTAATAGAGTTTGGCGCAATACTTGGCTTTTGTGTGCATAGCATAATAAAACCAAAAATCGCTATGCGTAAACTTACACAACGACTAACGAGCAGAACGAATTCTTACAGCGGGTACAAATGGCAATTCATTTGGCTCATTGCTATGTTGATATTTGTCCAGCAAATGGGGAAGGGGCAATGCCCTCCAGGTAATTCACCCCTCATTAGCATTTCAAGTAATCATCCAGTATGTGAGGGTGAGACTTTGAGTCTAATGGGAAGTTTTACTGGTTCTGGTACTAGCTTATCAGCTACTGCATGGAGTTGGACTGGCCCCAATAGCTTTTCCCGTTCAACACCTGATGAATCCATTGTAGCAGCTACTGCAGCAGATTCTGGTCTTTATACACTTGTAGTTACTGATAATCAAGGATGTACAAGTAGCTCAACTATAAATATTGACATAAAGGAGCAACCTGTCATATGGTTGAATACAGGTGGTCCTATCTGTGATGGTGAAAATTCAGGTAATATTGATCTTACAGTTACAGGAGGAAGTGGAAACTATGATTACTTATGGAGTAATGCGGAAACGACGGAGGACATCACCGACCTTATCGGTGGTACTTATACTGTTACAGTATCGGATCTAAATGGATGTGCAGCGAGTAGTTCTGCAACAATTGTGTCTAATACTATTCCAACAGTAAGTGCGAATCATGTTACAATGAATTGTGAAGGTGAGGACCTAATTTTAGTTGGAACCTTCACATCAGGAGGTACAAGT
>DKPS01000220.1:0-198 GCA_002471345.1 Saprospiraceae bacterium UBA7328 | reverse complement strand
CAGGAGGTACAAGTACAAGTGCAGCAAGTTGGAGTTGGACTGGACCAAATAGTTTTACATCTGCAAGTGAAGATCCTACAATAAGTAGTGCAACAACAGCAGCAAGTGGAACCTACACAGTAGTAGTAACAGATAATAATGGATGTACAAATTCAACAGCAACAACAGTAGTAATAAATGATACACCGATTTTAAGTG
>DKPS01000213.1:16895-24823 GCA_002471345.1 Saprospiraceae bacterium UBA7328 | reverse complement strand
CTATCACGATTGATATCTGGTATAACATTCCATTTTTGTTAAAGAATGGAAGAGAACAGATTGCAATCAAAAAGAAAAGTAGAGGTATTCTCAGATGCAATAAGTATACCCGCTCTTTTTAGTGATGATTTTCATGGAAAAACTATCACAATGATATACAAACTGACAAATGTTCTATTTCCATTTACAACTTTCAAAGAGTAATTAGAAACAGTAGTTTTGAAATAAAAAGAGGCCAACTCTATTTAAAGAATCAGCCTCATTTATATTTTAATTTTTCAGCGAACTATTGCGCTTCGAGAGCTTCAAGTCTCAATTTGTATTTCTCACTACCTTCGAAATCATCTTTTCTTGCTAAAATTTCTTTGAGTGCAATTAGTGTATTCCTATCTTTTCCATCAATGTCGTCTGCTTTTAGGAAATAAGGTAATGCTTGATCAAAATAACCTGCCATTTGGTCTTTAATTTCATCATACTTTTTCTGACCAGCAGAAGTGAAATCATCAGCAAGAGAATTTAAATCATCTGTTAATGTCGCAGCTCTGTTATAATGAAGTGCACCCATACTATAATTCAAATCAAAATTATCAGAATTCTTATTCAATGCATTTCCATAATATTCAGAAGCACTATTATAAAATTCTTCAGATTTTGCTTCATTTCCATCAGCAGCAGCTGATACAGATAACTGATCGTAGACTTGACCTAAAGTTGTTATTACTGATACATTATTTGGCTCTTTGTCCAATGCTGATTTTAAATTATTTATCATCTTTTCTAATTCACCTCTTTTCAAGAAATAGTTAATTTCTGAGAATAGTAAACTAGCATCATCAGGAAACTTTGATCTCCCATCCTGAAGAATCATTGTTGATTTTTCCTCATCACCTGTTTCTGCATAACATTCATATAAGAACTGATAAATCACAGCCTCATCAGATTCTGCTTCAATTAGTTTAGCTAAGTATGGAATGGCAGTAACACAATCATTCCCTAGTTTAGCTGTAACACCAGAAAAATATATTTTCTCATCATAGAGAGTCTCGTCATCTAATCTACTTTCTTCTCCCATGGATTTTAATAGATCAAAAACTACTAATTCAATCTCAAAATGTTTCAATGCATCTGCATAATTTTCTTCTTGATAATATCCCACACCATAATTATTCAGCTGTCCTTCCAACGTTTTCAAACTATTCCCAAGAGACTTGTTCACTTTTTTCTGAGTTTTGGCGTCTGCTGATTTTGATAATTCATTAGCTTTTAAATACGCTTCAGTGGCATAAAGAGAAGCCATTTTTTCAGCAGGTACATACTCAGGTTTAAGTAGTTTTGTATTCGTTTGTGATTCTGCAAGGCTTTTATATATTTCCCCTCTTGTCATCCACGATAGAGCATTAGCCTTTACAGCATCGTCTTCAAATGCTGATATAAGTAGTGATTGAGCTTCATCTAACATTGCCCCATTTGCAAATGGATCTTTGTTGAATTTTGCTAACATTTTTGATGCACTTTTGAGATTGTCAGCTCCTGACTGTGCAATAGAAAAATTTGTTGCTACAAATAGGATTAATATTCCTAAAACTGTTTTTTTCATCTTTTATTAATTTTTAAAAATTTTCTACCCTTTCATCCTTTCGGGTATCTTAAAGAAGAAATGACTAACACTTTTTCTTTAAGATGATATAATCGTTTATTCAAAATTGCGACGAAAATAATACTGTTTAGATAAATAATCTTTTGTTAAGCATATGTTTCTATCCTGTTAAAAACATTTTTTTAACTCATATATGATCATTCTTCTTCTTCGTCAGACTCAGCATTCTTCAAAATAGCTAGATCTGCTATTTGATCATTTTTGTCTAATGAGATCAATTTCACTCCTTGTGTGGCCCTACCCATCACCCTGAGATCTGATGACTTAAGCCGTATCATTATGCCTGATTTGTTGACAATCATAAGATGGTCTTGATCTGAAACACCTTTGATACCAATGACTTGGCCGGTTTTATCAGTGACATTAAGAGTTTTTACACCCTTTCCTCCACGATTTGTTACTCTATAGTCATCATTGTATGTTCTCTTTCCATACCCGTTCTCGGATAAGACCAACACTGTATTGGCTTCATCATCAGGGGCTGTACATACCATTCCTACCACCTCATCACCATTAGAATCCAATACAATTCCTCTTACTCCTGTAGCCGTTCGCCCCATTGCTCTCACTTTACCTTCAGGGAATCTTATTGCTCTTCCATTTTTATTAGCTAAGAATATTTCACTATCTCCTTTGGTTAATTTCGCTTCTAAAAGAGTATCCTCCTCATTTATATTAATAGCGATGATTCCGTTAACCCGAGGTCTGGAGAATGCTTCCAGAGATGTTTTCTTAATCAATCCTTTCTTTGTTGCGAAAACAATGAAATGACTCTTAAGGACATCTTCGTCACTTAAGTCTTTCACCACTATATATGCTTTTACTTTGTCGTCTTTAGGTAGAGCTATTAAATTTTGTATTACTCGTCCTTGTGAACCTTTGGATGCTTCTGGTAGTTGATAAACTCTTATCCAGTAACAAGTACCTTTTTCTGTAAATAGCAACAGATAATTATGGGCATTAGCTGCAAAAATATGTTCAACAAAATCTTTATCACGTGTTTTTGTGCCTTTTGAACCTCTTCCTCCTCTTCCTTGTTGCTTATATTCTTTTGCCTCTGTACGCTTAATATAACCTAGATGAGAAATGGTAATTATCATCCTCTCATTTGGAATCATATCTTCTATTCTGATCTCTCCATCTGCATGTGAAATCATAGTGCGTCTCTCATCACCATATTTATCTCTTACCTCAGTGCACTCCTCCTTGAATATGGTCTTTTGACGTTCTTCACTTTCTAAGATATCTTTGAGGTCTTTTATTTTCTCCATGAGCTCGTCATACTCCGCTCTAACTTTGTCGATCTCCATACTAACCAGACGCATCAGCCTGATCTCCAAAATGGCTTTGGCTTGAATCTCAGAAAGTTTGAATTCCTTCATCAAACCTGTCTTTGCATCTTCTACAGTCTTACTCCCTCTTATTAATGCAATTACCTCATCGATTGCATCTAATGCAATCAATAACCCTTCTAAAATATGAGCTCTATCTTCAGCCTTCTTTAATTCAAACTGCGTTCTTTTGACAATTACTTCAATTCGGAACTTGATGAATTCATCGAGTAATTGTTTAAGATTTAATGTCCGCGGTCTTCCATTTACTAAAACGACATTATTCACGCCATATGAAGTCTGGAGTGGTGTATACTTGAACAATTGACTAATAGTAACATTGCCAATTGCATCCATTTTTAAGTCGAGAACAATTCTTATTCCATTTCTGTCCGATTCATTTCTCATTCCAGAAATGCCCTGAACTTTTTCGGATTCTATGGCTTCTTTGATTTTTATTTCAAGAGTTTGTTGGTTGACTTGATAAGGAATCTCCGAAATAATAATCACTTCCCTTCCATTAGGTAACACATCCACTTCTGCCTTTCCTCTGAGCACTACTCTCCCTCTACCTGTATGGAGCGCCTCTTTTATGCCATCCATACCATATATGACACCTCCAGTTGGAAAATCTGGTGCCTTAACATAATTTTCAATTAATTCATCTATTGTGATCTCTGGATTGTCTACACTGGCCATAAGAGCATCCATAACTTCAGTTAAGTTATGAGGCATCATGTTAGTGGCCATACCCACTGCTATTCCTGATGCTCCATTTACTAAAAGAGCAGGAATTTTAGATGGTAGAACGATAGGTTCTTGTAAAGAATCATCAAAATTAAACCTCCAATCAACAGTATCTTTTTTAAGGTCTCCTAAGATATCATCTGAAATTCGAGCCAAACGAGCTTCAGTGTATCTCATAGCAGCAGGGCTGTCTCCTTCTATAGATCCAAAGTTTCCTTGTTTATCAATTAGTGGATATCTCATATTCCACTCTTGAGCTAATCTTACCATAGCATCATAAACAGCCGTATCACCATGAGGGTGATACTTTCCTAAAACTTCACCAACTATTCTTGCGGACTTTTTATGTGGCTTACCCATTGTAATGCCCAACTCGTTCATTCCAAAAAGGATTCTTCTATGAACGGGTTTCAATCCATCGCGTACATCTGGAAGCGCTCTAGCCACAATTACCGACATAGAATAGTCGATATATGCGGACTTCATCTCATCTTCAATGTTAATTGGTATAATCCTTTCTGTACCAGCCATTAATATAAAATTGTGCTTAATTATATGAGGGCGCAAAGGTACTGATAAATATGTAGTTGAGAGTAATAAAAGTATTCTATTATTAGCCTTTTGAATCAGTACTTAAACTATCTTTGCAACTTTGGCATTCATATCATATGACAATACCATACAAAGAGTCTTCCAAAGGGAAAAAGGATCAAATCAGAAGTATGTTTGACAACATATCAGGGAATTATGATCGTCTGAACCAAATGCTTTCTTTAGGAGTAGAAAGGATATGGAAAAAGAAAATGGTAAAAGCCATTAAGCACACAAATCCAAAGAAAATATTGGATATAGCAACTGGGACTGCAGATATTGCTGTTCTTCAGGCAGAAAAAATCCCCCAAGCTTCTATTATTGGACTGGACCTTTCTCCAAAGATGATTGATTTTGCTAAAGGAAAAGTTGAGAGAAAAGGGCTATCACATCGAATTGATCTAGTGGTTGGAGATTCTGAAAGCTTACCGTATGAAGAAAATTCTTTTGATGCTGTCAGTATTTCTTTTGGAGTAAGAAACTTTGAAAACTTAGAAAAAGGCATTGAAGAGATATACAGAGTGCTGAATAAAGGAGGAAGAATATTTGTATTGGAATTCTCTAAACCCACAATATTTCCCTTTAAGCAATTGTTTAATTTCTATTTCGGAAACATTCTTCCAAGAATTGGCAGTTGGGTTTCTAAAGACAAATCAGCATACACCTATTTATTCGAATCAGTTCAATCATTTCCTGATTTCGAAAAGTTTACGGATGTGTTAGATAAGTGCGGGTTTAAAAATTGTAAATGGAAAGCATTCACTTTAGGTATTTGTTGTCTCTACATTGGCGAAAAGTAGTCTTACTAATTTTGGGGAGCTTTTTGTTCTTTCCTCTGTTTTCTCAAAAATATAGTAAAAACACTAATTTCCTGGAATACAAAAACAAGGATTATTATTTTGGGATAACCATTGGTTTTAATAGTTCCAAACATTTCACTCTTCAATCTGATGAGTTTATAAGAAATGATAGCATCCAAGTTATTCAGGGCGCTCAAGGATTGGGGTTTGATGTAAATGGAATTGTAAATTTTAAAATTGGAGAAAATTTCGACATTAGAGCCCTACCTGGTTTTTCATTTGCTACAAGAGTGTTGGAGTTTGATCCAAAGGGAGATGCATCATCAGGAGGAGGAATAGAATTTTCTAATTTGAGGAGAGAATCCTTAGAATCTATATTAGTGAAATTTCCTTTTCACGTCCGTTATAAGTCCGCTCCTTTTAAAGATAAAAGAGCTTTTATTGTTACTGGCCTCAACTACTCATTTGATGTGGCAAGCAACTCAAAAGTCAGGGAAGAATTGGCAAAGAATCTGATTCAAGTTTCACCAAATGATTTTCAATTTGAGGTAGGGGTTGGAATGCAATTCTTCTTTCCTTACTTTATCTTTTCTCCAGAGTTCAAATTTTCTCAAGGGCTCAATAATACTCTGATTTACAATCAGAATCTTTTAGAATCTAGAGTAATAGAAAAGTTAATGTCCAGAACCTTTACGATATCCTTTCATATCGAAGGATAAATTGATAAATCAATTAATCGTCTAAACCATTATCTTCGCACCCAAATTCAAAAAATACATGGGATTAAAATGTGGTATTGTTGGTCTTCCCAATGTGGGAAAATCTACTTTGTTTAATGCACTGACATCAGCAAAAGCTCTAGCTGCGAACTATCCATTTGCAACGAAAGATCCAAATTTAGGAGTGATTACTGTTCCGGATCAAAGATTAGATAAGCTTGCAGAACTGGTAAATCCACAGAAGATACTTCCTACAACAATTGAAATTCTAGATATAGCTGGATTGATTAAAGGAGCAAGTAAGGGAGAAGGATTAGGAAATCAGTTTCTTTCTAATATCAGAGAAGTGAATGCAATTGTGCATGTAATAAGATGTTTTGAAGATGATAATGTTGTCCACGTAGATGGCAGTGTTGATCCTGTAAGAGATAAAGAGATCATAGATACAGAATTGATTTTAAAAGATTTAGAAACAGTAGAAAAGCGTCTAGATAAAGCTAAGAAACAAGCAAAAACCGGAAAAAAAGAAGATGCAAAGCAAGTAGAGATCCTAAACAATCTATTAGCCCACCTCAGTGAAGAAAACCCGGCAAGAACTTTTGAAGTTGAAAAAGATTTTGAGGAAACATGGAAAGAAATGCTTCTCCTTACAGCCAAACCAATACTCTATGTATGTAATGTGGATGAGATCAGTGCCAAAGACGGAAATGAACATAGTTCAAAACTTAGAGAAATAGTTCAGGATGAAAATGCTGAAACACTACTCATCAGTGCAGGTATAGAAGCTGATATTGCCGAACTAGAAACTAAAGAAGAAAGGTTAGAGTTTTTGGCAGAAATGGATCTTGAAGAAGCTGGTGTAAACAAATTGATAAGGTCAGCATACAAATTATTAAATCTGATTACCTATTTCACAGCCGGTGAAAAGGAAGTTAGAGCCTGGACCATTAAAGATGGCACTAAAGCTCCAGGAGCTGCTGGTGTTATTCACACTGATTTTGAAAAAGGATTCATTAGGGCTGAAGTTATTAAATATGATGATTATGTAGCTTTAGGATCAGAGGCTAAGGTTAAAGAAGCGGGCAAGATGGGTGTGGAAGGGAAAGAGTATGTGGTCGCTGATGCTGATGTTATGCATTTTCGCTTCAATGTATAATCCATTACTTTTTCAATAAACAAGGAGCTGAATTAAGCTCCTACATACATCACCTCTTTTACAGCCTTTACGATTTTTGTAACATTTGGTAAATATTCATCAACTAAGGTTGGAGCATATGGTAAAGAAGTGTCTGCAGCATTCAATCTGGTAACAGGTGCATCTAAATAATCAAATGCATACTTCTGAACACGATATGTAATTTCTGATGAAACTCCAGCAAAAGGCCAACATTCATCCACGACTATGAGTCTATTTGTCTTTTTTACAGAATTTACTATGGTGTCAATGTCAAGTGGTCTAATTGTTCTAAGATCGATAATCTCAGCTGATATACCTTCTTTCTCCAGCTCTTCTCCTGCTTTCTTACAAACTTCCATCATCTTATTAAAAGATACAATTGTCACATCACTCCCCTCCTTTCTTATAGCCGCAACTCCAATCGGAGTAGTATAATCTCCTTCTGGTACTTCTCCTTTTAATCCATATAGTGATTCAGATTCCATAAAACAAATGGGATCTTCATCTCTTATTGCAGATTTGAGTAAACCTTTGGCATCTGCTGGATCAACAATCGAAATCACTTTTAATCCTGGGCAATTTGCCATCCAGGATTCAAAAGTTTGCGAATGTTGTTGTGCCAATTGACCTGCAGAGCCAGATGGCCCTCTAAAAACGACAGGACAATTGAATTGACCTCCTGACTGAGACAAGGTCTTGGCTGCATTATTTACGATCTGATCAAATGCCAAAATTGCAAAATTCCAAGTCATAAATTCTACAATAGGTCGAAGACCATTCATAGCTGCTCCAACCCCGATACCTGCAAAACCGAGTTCTGCAATAGGAGTATCAATTACTCTTTTTGGACCAAATTCTTCAAGAATCCCTTTACTAACTTTATAAGCTCCATTGTATTCCGCTACT
>DKPS01000213.1:935-16529 GCA_002471345.1 Saprospiraceae bacterium UBA7328 | reverse complement strand
TCTCATCTCTTCTGACATTGCTTCTCCAAGAGCCTCTCTTAATGTTAGTATTTTAGCCATATTGCAATTTTGCTGCAAAGAAACACTGGTTTATGTTAGTTTTCAAACTGAAGAATAAAAAAGAATAGAAAATTGATAGGATTATAAATTTGAGATGTATAAAATATGCCAGAAAAATTCTCGTTTAGTCCTTTGCTATCGCAACAATAAATATTGTGGTATTGAAATTGCACTGATCTGAGTCCCACAAATACATTAAGAACAGATGAAAAAAATATTCAATAAGCAGACACTAGGAGTTGTCGCAATTATTTGCTTGGCATTGTTCATTGGTGCATGCAATAGAGGTACTGGTTGTCCTAATAATTTTGGGATCATTTTGCCTTTGTTTTAATCCAATATTAGATTTAACAATATGAACGAGGTAGTTCTTACCTCAGATGATTCTTCTTCAATCTATTCTTCCAGATTTGATGCGCTGTATCATTCTAAACATGGTGCTATCCAAGAAAGCCAACATGTATTTATTAAATCAGGGCTTCAAGAATTTATCCATTTAAGGAAAACGCAAGAACTTAATGTTTTAGAAATAGGATTTGGTACTGGACTCAATGCACTACTTACTTTGATTGAAGCTGAATCAAGGAATATCAATATTTCCTATAAAGGTCTTGAAGCCTACCCTATTACTGATGACCTTTTTCACAAATTAAACTATTCTAGCATTCTTGATTGTGAAAATGAATTCAATTCCATTCATTCTACACCCTGGAATGAGGTTTCCACAATTAGTCGAAGTTTTACCCTTTTTAAAAAAAAGTGTCTTTTTCAAGAATTTGAAGATGAAAAAAGATTCGATGTAATTTATTTTGATGCCTTTGCGCCTAATACACAAGAGGAGCTATGGAATCTAGACATGATGAAAAAGATGTATTCATTATCTCGGAATGGAAGTATACTCGTAACTTACTGCGCTAAAGGAGTAGTAAGAAGGACTATGCAAGAAGCTGGATTTGAAGTTTCTCGCATTCAAGGCCCTCCTGGCAAAAGAGAAATGCTGAGAGCTATCAGAACTACTTGAATATCAAAAATAACAGATGAAAAATTTAGCATTGCATTGGAAGATCCTTATTGGAATGGGATTAGGAATTGTTGCCGGTATTATTGCGGTTCAATTTTCTGGAGGAAAGAGTTTTATAGTTGATTGGATCAAACCATTTGGGACAATTTTTATTAATGCTTTGAAGCTTATAGCAATTCCGTTAATTGTTGCTTCCTTAATTAAGGGAATTTCAGACTTGAAAGATATTTCCAAATTATCTGCCATGGGAGGTAGAACAATAGGAATATATCTTTTAACCACTTTTTTTGCTGTTTCTACAGGACTTCTAATCGTAAATGTTGTGAAGCCGGGCAAGTTAGTCAAAGAAGAAACCAGACAAGTTTTGATGTCAAATTTTTCGGCTGATGCATCAGGTAAGATATCAATGGCTGAAAATCAGCAACAGTCAGGCCCTTTGCAGGCTCTTGTCGACCTTGTGCCTAGTAATCTATTTGAGGCACTCAGTGGCAATGGGAATATGCTTCAAGTAATCTTTTTTGTGATCTTTTTTGGATTGGCATTGATTCTGGTTGACCCCAAAAAGGGTGAGCCAATAAAGAAATTCTTTGATAGCTTAAACGAGGTTGTTCTTAAACTGATTGATCTTATAATGCTTGCAGCACCTTATGGAGTTTTTGCCCTATTAGCAGCACTTGTAGCAGAATCACCCTCTGCTGATATTTTTAAGGCATTAATCGGATACTCCTTAACTGTATTAGCAGGTCTCAGTATACTTGTTTTCGGATTATATCCATTATTGGTTAAATTGTTTGGGGGCAAAAATCCGGGAGAATTTTATAGGGCCATTTCTCCAGCTCAACTACTCGCTTTTTCTACAAGTAGTAGCGCAGCTACCCTTCCTGTTACTATGGAAAGAGTAGAAGAGCATCTAGGAGTAAGTAAAGAAGTAAGCAGTTTTGTATTGCCTATTGGGGCCACCATTAATATGGATGGAACCAGTCTTTATCAAGCAGTAGCCGCAGTATTTATTGCTCAGGCCTTCGGAATGGATCTTTCTCTTTCAGCTCAATTAGGCATAGTCTTAACAGCCACATTAGCTTCAATAGGGACAGCTGCTGTCCCTAGTGCTGGGATGGTCATGTTAGTAATAATATTAGGACAAGCAGGTATACCAGAAGCAGGTTTAGCATTAATATTTGCTGTGGATAGACCTTTGGATATGTGTCGTACAGTGGCTAATGTAACTGGTGATGCAACGGTGTCATTATTGGTTGGAAGGTCAATGAACAAAGTGGGTCCTCCAAATATTAAGAATTGGGACGATAATTACGAAAGTGTAAAATAGATTTGATTATGGATTTAGGTATAGGATCACGGGTAAAGCATCCTGCTTATGGTGATGGAGTTATTATAGGGCTAGAACCAAATGTATATCAAGTTTGCTTCACAAAATATGGGATCAAACCTCTAGGGAAGGATTATAAGAGCTGGGAGGTTATAGAAGCAATTGAAAGTGAAAAAGCACTTACTTATGATAGATTAGAAAAATCTTTGGTCAACATTCTAAGAGATTGGGCAGGAGTAGGCAAGCTAGCAGATATTGGAGAAAAATGGAAAGGTGGTAAAATTATAATTCAACCCCATGATGAAAACTTGAAAGGAAAGGAACTTCCTATTGAAGATTTCTTTCATAAAATTGTTATGATAAGAGACCGAATGAGGGTAATGGAGCAAAGGGTGAATAGTAGTAAGGAAATGTCAGAACAAGACAAAGTAAACTTGCAACAATATATCACCAGAATCTATGGTAGCCTCACCACCTTTAATGTTCTTTTTGATAATAAAGAGGATCACTTTAGAGGTGAAAAATCGAAATAGTAATTGATGAATAAAATTCTTTTATTTCTTTGTGTCTTGCTTTTTGCGACCTTAGGTTGTGTTGAGATTCCTGAACCATTTAGTAAAATTCCTCCTGGTCTTTGGAAAGGCACTTTGGTATTGGAAGACGATCCTTTGACGAATAGAAATGACCTGGAATTACCATTTAATTTCGAAGTAAATTATGGTGAAAATGATGCCATTCTTATTACAATCATAAATGCAGAAGAAAGGATAGTAATAGAAGAAGTCAAGTTTACTCATAATCGAAGAACTGGTAGAGATTCAATATTCATTGATTTCCCTCTATTTGATACACACATTGCCGCTGAATTTAAGGAGAACATAATCCAAGGTGCTTGGCATGTTCATTATAGAGATAACTATAGTATCCCATTCATAGCATATCATGGCAATCACAATAGGTTTGAGATGCTTGATGATGCAAATCATGATCTGTCAGGAGAATGGAATGTAAGAATGGAGATTGAAACAGAGACAGAATATCCAGCTCTAGGAGATTTCAAACAAGAAGGTAATAAGCTTACAGGTACTTTTCTTACTGAAACTGGTGATTATAGATATCTAGAAGGAGTAGTTTCTGGCAATGAATTATTCCTCAGTTGTTTTGATGGCTCACATGCTTTTTATTTTGACGGAGAAGTTCTTAACTCTGGAAGTATTTTAGGTCGATTTTATTCGGGGGTTCATTATAAAACGAACTGGACAGGTGTAAAAGATGGGAATAATGACATGTCCAATGCATATGAATTCTCCAAACTAAAAAGAAATAAAGATCCAGTTTCTTTTTCTTTCCCAAATACGGAAGGGTTACAGGTATCACTTTCTGACGAGAAATATAGAGACAAACCCAAAATTATCAAGCTGATGGGAACTTGGTGTCCGAATTGCATGGATGAAACCAATTTTCTTTTGGATTATTTGAAAAACAACCCAGATAAGCAAATTGACATTATTGCCATTGCTTTTGAACGTTATCGGGATCCTCAAAAGGCTCTTCAGATGGTAGAGCAATATAAAACCAAAAAACAAATTCCATATGAAGTCTTATATGGTGGCTATTATGATAAAGCCGAAGCGACAGAAACTTTCAAAATATTGGAAAAAATCCAATCCTACCCTACTCTTATCTTCTTGAATAGCAAAAACGAAGTTCAAAAAATATATACGGGATTTGCGGGGCCAGCAACGAAAGAATATCAGAATTTCAAAGTAGATTTTGATAG
The DNA here is from genome assembly GCA_002471345.1 of Saprospiraceae bacterium UBA7328. Taxonomy (GTDB): domain Bacteria; phylum Bacteroidota; class Bacteroidia; order Chitinophagales; family Saprospiraceae; genus UBA7328. Next base: position 12,341 of record DKPS01000213.1, on the reverse strand, counting down.
AATTGTAACTGAATTATTGAATGAGGTATGAATAGTATTTTGAAAAAAATAGCCTTAATCACTGGAGGGCACTCAGGAATAGGTGCAGCGACTGCTAAAGTTTTCGCCAAAAATGGCTACAAAGTGATCATCACAGGTCGGAGAAAGGAAAAGCTCAATGCCGTAAAAGCAAAGCTTGAAGCGAAATATGCTTTAGAAGTTAAAGTGATGGCTTTTGATATTAGAGATTTTAATGAAACACAGAACGCCTTCAAAAGTCTAAGCTCTCCTTGGAATAAAGTGGATGTTCTTGTTAATAATGCAGGATTAGCAGCCGGCTATAGCTCTATTGAGAGTGGCGATATGGATGACTGGAATAGAATGATAGACACCAATATAAAAGGCCTATTAAGTATCACTAGATTAGTATCTGAAAGTATGGTCAAAAGAGGTCATGGTGACATTATAAATGTAGGGTCCACTTCAGGTTCACAAATATATCCTAATGGAAATGTCTACTGTGCTACTAAAGCAGCGGTGAATATGTTAACTCAAGGAATGAGAATAGACCTCTTTAAAAAAGGAGTTAGAGTAAGTGAGGTGAATCCAGCACATGTGGAAACAGAATTTGCGATGGTCAGATATAATGGCGATGCTCAAAAAGCTTCTATTTATGATGATTTCACTCCTTTAAGGGCTAAAGATGTGGCAAAAACAATCTTCTTTATAGCTTCTGCGCCAAGGCATGTGACCATTCAAAATGTTGTAATTGCTGGAACACAACAAGCTGGAGCAAATTTCATCGACAGATCAGGCAAAAAGTATGTAGATCAAAAGATTCAAGAAGAAAGAAGTTCTTCTTCCTAATTTTCAATAAGGTATTCATATTGAAATACATTTTCGAATTCAGATTTCAACAGCAATTTCACTTTTTGTAGGTCAATAGATTGGTTCAGTTCTTCGCTTATAGATGTGACAGTTTTTGAGGAATCTTGAATACCGCAAGGAACAATTCCGGTAAAATGAGAAAGGTCTGGTTTTACATTAAGTGCAAAACCATGCATAGAAACCCATCTACTCATGTGAACACCAATAGCACATATCTTCCTACTTTGAGTATTATGTGAAGATGGCTGTAGCCATACACCAGTGAAGCCTGCTACTCTTTCACCATTCAAGTCAAAATATTTCAAAACATTTATAACAACTTGTTCCAATTCCCTGACATATCTATGTACGTCATTATAGAATTGATCCAAATCGAATATAGGATAACCTGTAATTTGACCAGGTCCATGATATGTTATATCTCCTCCTCTATTGGTTTTATAATACTCAATTCCATTTGCTTCTAATTGAGCAGGGTTCATTATCAAGTTTTCAACTTTCCCACTCTTTCCTAATGTATATACCGGATTATGTTCACATAGAAGCAATCTATTTTTGGGTTCTTTATCTGCTTCTCTTTTCTCCTTAATAATCCTCTGTTGCACTACTTTTTGATAATCCCATGCTTTCTTGTATGAGATTAATCCAAGATCTTCATAAATAACCTCTGGCTTTCTCATCTAGAGATTAATGCTTTTGGGGTTCAAAAAGTTTATTGCATTTGTAGGCATTCCAAATATATTTTTAGAGTAGAAATTAGCAGTTTCATCGTAAAAAAGGAAAATAACAGGAGCGTCATCTACTATTAACTGATTCATGGAATGATACAAATCAATTTTTAACGAATCAGCTAATGGTAAGATGGCTTTTTCATAAAGGATGTCGAACTTGTCACTCCCAAATCTAGTGTAATTCGGAGGTGCTGGATTTTTACTATAAAATAATGAAAGGTAATTTTCCCCATCAGGATAATCAACTATCCAAGAGGCTCTAAAAATTGCAATTGCTGAACTCCTCATTTTGTCTCTCAATATGGCCGACTCCATTACATCTATTTTGACATTGAGCCCAAGCTCTTCCCATTGTCTAGCGATAAATGTAGTCAGGTCCAAATAGTCCTTGCTCGTACTTATTACAATTTCTTCAGATAGATCTATTCCTTTTATTTCATTTAGTAGATTTTTCGCTTTTACAATGTCATATCCATATCCCTGTACTTTTCTAGAATCGTAAGAAGGAAGTCCTTTTGGAATGACTCCTGAGTCAGCTTCTGCTCCCACCCCATTTCGTAAACTATTGAGCATCAATGTTCTATCTATTGCCCAATTAAGAGCCTGTCTTACTTCTTTATATTGTAAAATGCTGTTCTGTTCTTTTGCTAATACCTGATTTATACCTAAATACTCAAAGTTCAGGTATGGGTTTTTAAGAATTTGAATTCTATCTTTTAGGGCGTCTTTTATCTCCCCCTTTTTATCCAAAGCTGTATTTACATATGAAGCTTCCAATCCACTCATATAGTCCAAATTCCCATTGATGATCTCAAGAAGTGCAATACTTCTTTCAGGAATAAAGCTGGTACGAATTCCATCCAAATTATGATTTACTTTATAATGATAATTGGAATTGGTTTTAAGGAACAAACCATTTTTATCCAACCATTTGACAAATTTGAAAGGGCCAGTTCCTACAGGATTTTCAAAAAACTGAGTACCGTAATACTGAACTGCCTCTTCAGGAACAACAGAACAATATTGCATGGTGAGGAGGCTTAAAAAAGGGCCAAATGGTCTATCTAGATGTATTTTGAAAATGGAATCACTTTGAGAAGTAAATGGATCTTGACCTCTCAGTTTACCCTTGAAAATCCATGACCCAGGACTATTTACATCTTTACTGATAATTCGATTAAAAGAAAAAACGAAATCGGAGGCACTGACTTCACGAGTAGCTTTAATGAAGCATTCATCTTCATGAAAGAAGACATTTCTTTTTATAATAAATGAATATTCTAATCCATCATCAGATATATTCCAAGACTTAGCTAAATCTGGAATTATATTCAGTGAGTCATCCAAAGTGACTAGGGTACTATACAAATGGCTTACTGGCCAAATATTACTTTGACTTTTAGCAAATGCAGGATCCAGAGAAGTAAGCGGATTGTGCTGATTGTAATGGAAGACTTTAGCTTTTACTGAATCTTCATTTTTACAACTCAAAACCGTGATTGCAGAAATGCAGATAACCAAAAACCAATGACGGATCAAATATTGATGCACCTTTACTAGTTGAAATCGAAAAATAGACACTTAGTCATCATAATCAAAGGATTATTAATATTTTACAATGAACGGAATACAAACAGTTATGAAATTAAATTTTATACTTATTAATACTTTATTCTTATTCTTTCTTATCAATGTACTATCTGCGCAAGGCACTCAATTATTAAGAGAGCCAACAATTCATAATAATGAAGTGGTATTCGTATATGCCAATGATCTTTGGAAAGGTAACATTGAAAGTCAAATTACTTCTCGACTTACTACGAACAAAGGATATGAAACCAATCCACACTTTTCAAATGATGGAAAATGGATTGCTTTCTCAGCAGAGTACAATGGAAATTTTGATGTATTTATAATTCCTTCTGAAGGAGGTGAACCTACACAACTTACGTGGCATCCAGGCGGGGATTTTGTTCAAGGATGGACACCTGAAGGAGAAATTTTATTTAGATCTGGGCGCGAAAGCAAACCTACTCAAACCAGCAAGTTTTATACTATTTCTACCAATGGAGGGTATCCAAAAACATTTGATATTCCTCGAGCAGCTTATGGTGAGATCAGTACAGATGGAAATCATGTTGCTTATGTTCCAATAACGTCTTGGGATCCAGAATGGAGAAATTATAGAGGAGGACAGGCAATGCCTATTTGGATTGTTAATATTAACTCAAAAGAATTAATAAGAACACCCCAAACAGATAAGGAAAGGCATCTAAGTCCTATTTGGCATAATGATGTGGTTTTTTATTTATCAGAAAGGGATTATGCGAGTAATATATGGTCTTACAATCCCAAAACTGGAGTAGAGAAACAACATACTTTTCATCAAAAATATGATGTAAAAAGTATGGATGGCGATGGCACCTTAATCATTTATGAACAGGGAGGTTATCTTCACATATTGAATCCTGAAGACGATATAAGTACCGCCCTCTCTATCGAAGTAAAAGGAGATATGAACTATGCTAGGGAGCGATGGGAAAACATTGGCAATAGAAATGTGTCAAATCCTTACATCTCCCCTAATGGAAAAAGGGTTCTCTTTGAATCTCGAGGTGAAATATTTAGTGTGCCAAAAGATAAAGGTACTTGGAGAAACCTTAGCAATAACCCGTTATCAGCCGAGCGGTCTCCCGCTTGGTCACCTAAAGGAGATAAAATCTCATGGTTCTCTGATGAAAGTGGAGAATATGAGCTAATAATATCAGATCAAAGTGGAAAGAAGATTAAGATCATTTCTATTGCAGATCCATCTTTTTATTTTCAACCACAATGGTCTCCTGATGGAAAATTTTTAGCTTTTAGTGATACTCATTACAATATCAAGGTTGTAAATGTGAATACTGGATTACTGACGAATGTAGATACTGACGGTTATGCACATCCAAATCGTACAATGAATCCTGTTTGGTCTCCTGATAGCAAATGGATTGCATATCCCAAACAACTTAACAGTCACTTTAAGGCAATTTTTGCTTTTAACATTTTAACAAAAGAAAATGTTCAAATGACTGATGGAATGGCCGATGCAATTTCTCCGGTTTGGGATGAAGGAGGAGAGTATTTATATTTCTTAGCAAGTACAGATTATGGATTAAATAGTGGGTGGTTAGACATGAGCTCTTTCGACCCTGATGTGACCAGAAGCTTATATGCAGTAATTCTATCTAATCATGGAAAGGCTCCAAACTTGCCAGAATCCGACGAAGAGAAAAAGGAGGAAAAGGAAGTCAAAGATAAGGATCAAGATGATGCAGAAGCTCAAGTGGTAATCAGCCCTCAGGGTATTGAAGACCGAATCGTAGCTCTAAAATTTGATGAAGGTGCATGTATTGGATTAGTGAAAGGTCCTAAAAACAATGTATTTGTAATAAAAAGTAGTGATGATGGAAGTACTCTTATAAAATATGATGTCAAAAAAGAAGAATCAGAAAATTACATCTCTGGAATCTCTCAAGCACTTTCCAATCACAATGGTGATAAAATACTAGTGAGAAAAGGAAGTCAATGGGTACTTTCTTCTACTGGTGGAAAACCGGACCTAGAAAAGGACGGCTTGAAAATCAACATTAAACTTAAAGTAGATCCAAAGAAAGAATATCATCAAATATTCAAAGAAGGATGGAGATACATGAGAGACTTTCTCTATGTAGATAATGTTCATGGTGCCCCTTGGAATAAGGTCTATGAATGGTATGCTCCTTGGATAGATCACGTGAGAAATAGAGCTGATCTAAACTATGTTGTTGATATCATGAGTGGAGAGGTAGCTATAGGCCATTCATATGTAAGAGGAGGTGATAATGAAAATGTAGAAAGTGTTAGGATCGGATTGTTAGGGTGTGATTTTGAAATTAGTGAAAGCAAGTATCGAATCACTAAAATCTATACTGGAGAAAGTTGGAATCCCTCTATGCGTTCTCCACTCCATCTACAAGGAATTGGAATTTCAGAAGGAGATTATGTATTATCCATCGAAAACCAGCCACTTACCTCAAACGACAATATTTACAGACTATTAGAACAGACTGCTGATCGAGAAATTTCTATAGAAGTGGCCAAAAATGCAAATGGCGACGAGTCTAAAAACATATTGATAAAACCCATTTTCAATGAAAGAAGGTTGAGAAATACCGCATGGGTAGAGTCTAATCGGAGAAAAGTAGATGAATTGTCAGGTGGAAAATTGGCTTATGTCTATGTTCCAAATACTGGAGGAGGTGGATTTACCAATTTTAATAGATACTATTTTGCCCAGCAAGACAAAAAAGGAGTCATTATCGATGAAAGAAATAATGGAGGTGGCAGTGCAGCTGATTACATGATTGATATTATGTCTCGTGAACTCTTTGGTTATTTTAATAGTAAGGCAGGAGATAACCGTCCATGGACCACTCCAATATCTGGAATTTGGGGACCTAAAGTTATGCTCATCAATGAACGAGCAGGATCTGGTGGAGACCTCCTACCTTATATGTTTCATGCTAAAGAGTTAGGCCCTATGATTGGTACACGAACATGGGGAGGGTTAGTAGGTACTTGGGACACTCCAGCCTTCATAGATGGTGGTCGAATGGTAGCACCAAGAGGTGGCTTCTTTGATGTAGAAGGTGAATGGGCTGTAGAAGGTGAAGGAATAAGTCCTGATATAGAAGTGATTCAACACCCTAAAATGGTCTTAGACGGGCACGACCCCCAATTAGAAAAAGGAATAGAAGAGGCGATGAGGCTTTTAAATGAAAATGAGTTTCAAATGAAAAAAGAACCAGCTGCACCGATCAGGTGGAAAAGACCTGAAGGCTTCAAAGAGTAGTCCAATTTTAGTTATAAAAAAGGCACTTGAGTTTTCAATACAAGTGCCTTTCTCGTATTCTTTATATAAATCAAATGGCTCCTATTCCAGCATCCCAAAGGGTCTTATTGAGAGCGGGAAGATCAGTTTTCATTATTTCTTCATAGCGCTTCTTCAACCCAGACCATTGTTCTTCTAGTTCTGCTCTTCTATCTTTTGATGGCTGATTCACTTTTGGTATATCACTTTGTGTTTGATTTACCATGAATAGCCACTCAGCAGTAAATTTATTTGGAAAATTCTCGACATCATCATATGCCTTGGACATACGCTGCACCATTTCTTCATCCCATGTTTTCATTTTCATTTTAAGGCTTTTGAGCGATTCGCTCACTGCCTCAAGCTCTTCATTTTTATCTATTTTCTTAGATATCGAGGCCATCCTATCCATAGCTTTTTTATTCTTTTTAATCGATTTATGCATATGCCTTAGTTCTTCTTCAGCACTAGTCATGAATTCATCATACTCATGGTAATCTTCTGAAGTAGTGCTGTATTTTGGATTGGATAGAATATCAAAAGTCGTAGACTCTTTTACTTCTCCATGGGACAATGTCAATGTATAAGTCCCTGGAATAGATTTATGTCCACTGAATCCAGCCTCAATATATACTCCTTTGACCCCTGTCATAGTAGGGTGTCTCAAATTCCAAACAAAACGATTTAATCCTTTTTTCTTTGAAATTGTAGGAGCCACTGAATGCCCTCCATCCCATTTTTTAAAAGTTGAATCTTTTACGGTTGTAAATTTGTTGACAACTCGACCTGATTTATCTTTTATCTCTAAAGTGACCACATCGGATTTTTTTAATTTTGGCAATTCATAGTAGATTACCGCTCCATTTGCAGGATTGACTCCAACAAAAGAATTTGTTCCTTTAAAACTTGGTGAATTACCATTGAGTGGACTTCCATGATTTTCTAAAATAGTAGCTGCCGGTTGATATAATTTCGTGCCCTGAGAACCGGTCTTGTATTGTCTTATCAACTCCATATCATCCAATATCCAAAAAGATCGTCCCGATGTACCAACAATCATATCATCATGCTTCAGCTTAATGTCTGTTATGGCCGTAATAGGTAAGTTTAACTGAAAAGGTACCCAAGTAGCGCCATCATTCCATGAAATGAAAATGCCAGTTTCAGTACCGGCTACTAGTAATCCTTTCACTTTTTCATCTTCCCTTACTACTCTTGTAAAAGAACCATGAGGAATGCCTTTACTTATGTTTGTCCAAGTCTTTCCGTAATCTTTTGTACGGTAGAGGCCAGGAGTATGATCATTGAATTTATATCTGGTTGTGGCAATATAAGCTGTAGCCGGATCATGAGGGGAAACTTCTATGGCATTAATCAGGCATTCTTTTAACCCATTAGGTGTCACATTAGTCCAAGTGACTCCATTATCCTTTGTGACTTGCACATATCCATCATCACTTCCTGTCCATATCACTCCAGATTCATGAGGAGACTCGATCACATAAGCTAATGTGCCATAGTTTTCTGCACCAACAGCTTCATTAGTATATGGTGCTCCTCCCTTACCTTGTTTTGCATCTATATTTCTTGTCAAATCAGGAGACGCTTCTTTCCAAGTGACTCCATTATCTTTAGTTCTTAAAAGCATTTGAGCTCCGTGATAAAATGTGTTTGATTCATGTTGAGATTTGATAATTGGAGCATTCCAATTGTAGAGATATTTCATATCTCGTGCATCTCTTCCAAGATACTGAATAGGAGCAGGCATGACTTTGGTATTTGCTCTGGCATCAACATTTAAAAGGTTAATCGTTCCCAAATAGCTGCCTCCCATTACTTGGGAAGGATTATCTGGATCAAAAGCTAAAAATGCGCTTTCACCTCCTGCAGAATTTTGCACACTAGCACTTGAAATCCCCCTTGAACCCAACTCCTTACTCGCTACCCTTAAAGAAGGGTAATCCTGTTGTCCGCCATAAATATTATAAGGATAAAGGTTATCCACGCTGACTCTATAAAACTGAGAAGTCGGCATATTGTCTTGTCTTGACCATGTCCTCCCTTGATTAAAACTAATACCTGCACCTCCGTCATTTGAAATACAAAGGTTTTTAGAATTTTCAGGGTTAATCCATAGGTCATGGAAGTCACCGTGAGTACCAGTTATTCTAGTCCATGATTTTCCTCCATCAATTGATTTCAGAGCTGGAGCACTGAGGACATATACAGTGTTTTCATCAGTAGGGTCTGGAAACACTTCGATATAATACCAAGCTCTTTGAGTCAATCTATTATCATCACTTACTCTTTTCCAGCTCTTTCCTGCATTCATAGATACGAATAAACCACCTAAGTCCTTTTGACTATCACTTTCTATAATGGCGTACACTTTATTCGAATTAGATCGACATACAGCTATGCCCATTTTTCCCATTTCTTTGGGTAAACCTGAAGTCATTTTAGTCCATGTCTCGCCTCCATCTGTAGATTTGTGAAGTCCACCTCCAGGTCCTCCACTTATTACCTGCCAAGGCACTCTTTGGTGATCCCACATTGCAGCATACAATACATGGGGATTGTTCATGTCCATCGAAAGATCAGAACAACCTGTTCTATCATTTACAAAGAGCGTCTTCTTCCAAGTTTTACCTCCATCTGCTGTTTTGTATATCCCTCTATCTTGAGTTCTTCCATATAGAGCACCTTGTGCAGCTACAAATACAATATCAGGATTAGTGGGATGAATTATTATTCTGGATATATGCTGTGTTTTATCGAGACCTACTTTAGTCCAAGTTTTACCAGCATCAATAGATTTATACACACCATCTCCATGATGTGTCATCACTCCTCTGGGTGCGTGTTCTCCCATACCACAATAGACAATATTTGGATTGCTCTCCGACACAGTAACAGCTCCGACGGAACCTGTTTTAAAGTATCCATCTGAAATGTTATTCCAATGTTGGCCAGCATCTTCTGTTTTCCAAAGTCCTCCTCCAGTAGTCCCCATATAGTAAGTCAAAGGATCACTTATTACTCCTGAAGATGAATTCGATCTTCCGCCTCTGAATGGACCTATGTTCCGATACTTTACAGGTTTAAAATATTCCTCTACAATTGATTCTTTGGATGAAGAGGTCTTGCTTTGGGCAAATAAGAATGTCCCAAAAAGTAGAAATGAAACTAAAATTGAAATTCTCATATTCTTGAATAATTATTATGCGACAACAAAGTATTAAAAATTGATTTAGTTATAACATTTTATACTTTCACTGCTTGAATTATTTCAGATGATAACATCTTCTTTATGGTATCTGTAGAAACAATAGATCAGGCTTATCAACGTATCTCTGAAGTTGTACTGAAAACTCCATTACAACTGAATCATAGCTTGTCTCAACAGTATGATTGTAAAGTTTTTCTCAAAAGGGAAGACATGCAATTTGTAAGATCTTTTAAGATCAGAGGAGCTTACAATATGATTAAGAAATTGTCATCGGAACAAGTGAAAAATGGAGTAGTCTGTGCAAGTGCAGGCAATCATGCTCAGGGAGTGGCATTTTCATGTTCAAAATTGAAAATTAAAGGCACTATTTATATGCCTACTCCTACCCCTAATCAAAAAATTAGAAAAGTTAAACAATTTGGAGGTGACTGGGTAGATATCATTCTGACCGGAGATACTTATGACGATGCATATGAAAGTGCAACAAAAGCTTCAAAAGCTGAAGAATTAACCTTCGTACATCCATTTAATGATCTTGACGTAATTGCAGGGCAAGGTACCATAGCTAAAGAGATACTAGAGCAAATTGAAGATCCTATTGATATTCTACTAGTTGCTGTCGGTGGAGGTGGATTGATATCAGGTGTAGGAAGTTATTTTAAACAAAAATGTCCAAACACCAAGATTATCGCCGTTGAAGCAAAAGGGTCAGCTGGTCTCAATGCTTCTTTGAAATCTGGTCATCTTACTCGACTCGAAAAGATAGACAACTTTGCCGACGGTATTGCCGTCAAAGAAATCGGTGATATTACATATAAAATTATCAAGGAGATTATTGATGATAATGTAATAGTACCAGAAGGAGCAATCTGTTCATCCATACTTAATTTATATAACGAAGATGCGATAGTTGCAGAACCTGCAGGTGCCGTGTCCATTGCTGCATTGGAACAATTAAGGAAGGAAATAAAAGGAAAGAAAGTTGGAATAATTCTATGTGGTGGAAACAATGACGTTAATAGAACTCAAGAAATAACAGAGAGGGCTCTTCTTCATGAGGATAAAAAGCATTATTTCATTGTCAAATTTCCGCAAAGATCAGGTGCTCTTAAAGATTTCCTTAATATACTAGGCCCAAATGATGACATTACTAGATTTGAATATACTAAGAAGAATAATAAAGAAAGCGGACCTGCATTAGTAGGAATTGTAGTAGAGGACAAATCTGATTTTGAAACTTTAATAGAACGAATGAAAGAAGAAGGGATAAATTTTGAACATATCAACGACAATCCTATGTTGTTTTCAATGTTGGTCTGATTATAATCATATTGGCTATATGAATGTCTGAATTTAAAACAGAAGTAAAAAGTTATAAATACTGATGTACAAAGAACAGATGTATTAGTGATACTGGAAAATTTCATCTCTGCAAAAAAGATGATTTGAATAAGTAACGTCAACTTCTCTTTGTACACATGCTCCTTGCTAGGGTATACCCCATCCTATTCTCAGTATTCCTTGAGATTTTATTGGTATTAATAAATAACATATTAACATTTTTTTAATTTCATCGTAGGATTGGTTATCGTCGAAGTGGGGTTGCTACTTAAATCCCAATGAGAAGGCAACAATCTACCAATCCAAGGCAATCACTGAATTTAGCGCTGATATTTTATCATATGACT
>DKPS01000213.1:0-631 GCA_002471345.1 Saprospiraceae bacterium UBA7328 | reverse complement strand
CCGCTGATATTTTATCATATGACTTTGTAATGCTGTGAAAGCAATGAGTATCGCATAGTCTAAATCGTTTTTATGAAAACACGACTACTATTCACGTATGCCTTAATGTTATTCTCACTTTTTCTTACTCAAAATCAACTAACAGCACAACAAAATTGTGATTACGATTACACACTGCGGTGTCCTCCTAAGTTTCAAGGATGCTTAACGGAATCGACAAATAGTGCTAATACTGGATTCCCATCTATCATTCGATCAGGAATACTTTGCGACTCAGTACAATACTCCTATACTGATCAAATCACCCTTAACAATGACTGTAATAATCTTTTTGATAGATTATGGAGCGCTACCATCCCTGGGAGTAATACCACTAGAAAGTGTAGTCAAAAAATAGAACTTTTTGATAATACACCTCCTCAATTGATGTCTTGTCCACCTGATGTGACGCTTAGTCTTCCAGATTCTATCCATACCTGGATAAATCCTGAAGTATCTGATAATTGTGATTCTGTTGCTCTGACTAGTAATATTGCAAGTGGAACCTCTTTCCCTTTAGGAATCACCCAAGTGGTATTCACAGTAACAGATGGATGTGGAAATACAAATAATTGTTCATTTACTATAACAA
>DKPS01000110.1 GCA_002471345.1 Saprospiraceae bacterium UBA7328 | reverse complement strand
CTCTCACTAAATTTTGATTTCTTCATAACAGTTTAAATTTAATTCATTTTTAAACTGTCTTATTTTTACGCAAGGATACAGTCTTAGGTATGAGAAAAACTTGGTCTTTGGGAATGCAAAGGGAGAATTTTGTAATATTTACACAATAAAAATCGCAAAAAGAAAAATCACTCGTCTATGCTTGGAGAGAACCCAGCGCAGATCGAATTGGCTTTAATCCTGGTTGGATCAGAGTTCAATTCGCTTTGGATAATCCTATAAATGAAGCTTTTCAACATGGATTGAGACCAGATTCTTAATCTCATTATTCGTCTCTAAACTGAGGCACAATTCTATGTTTTGTTACTTGTTCAAATGCAAAAGCTATCTCGAGTAAGACTGGTTCACTCCATTCTCTGCCATAAAAAGATACATTATGTGGCAACCCATCTATGTTCCCAGCAGGCACAGTTACACTTGGATATCCAGAAATTGCAGCAGGACTACTTGACGACACACTTCGAAAGTTATCCCCATTGGTAAGATCTGTTTTCCAAGCAGGTCCTCTAGTGGGCGATAAAATAGCATCAAGGTTGTGATCATCCATTACTTTATCAATGCCCTCTTCTCGACTCAAGCGGTGCATTTTTTCAAGAGCTTCAAGATACTCTGGGGAATCTAGTCCACCTTTTTCATTAGCATCTGCAAATCTGGAATGATCAAAATACTCCATTTCAATACTGTCAGCCAATGTTTGTGCTATAAGATCATCCACATCTTTTACAGGGCTATCAGGTCCTAACGAAGCAAAATATTTATTCAATCCGTCTTTATACTCGAATAACATAACTTGAAAAGAAGGTGCATTTATATTACCCTCTGAAATTTTATCTAATTCTATGATTTCTACACCTTGTTCCTTCAGAATTTTTATGACTTCATCCATATTCCTTTTGATCCTCCAGAAATTATCCAAATTACTCTTGTAATAGCCTAATCTTTTACCCTTCAATCCATCTGCATTTAGAAATTGTGTGTAATCTTTCTCCATGTGATAAACACTTGGAATAGTCTTACTATCTGAATTGTCAACACCTGTCATGGCCCCAAGACAAATCGCGGCATCCTTTACTGAACGAGCCATTGGACCAGGAGTATCTTGAGAGAAAGATATTGGAATGATTCCGGATCTGCTTAACAAGCCAACCGTAGGCTTTATTCCTACTATCCCATTATTATTCGATGGACAGACTATACTACCATTTGTCTCAGTACCTATTGCTATCATGGTTAAATTTGCAGAAACACTAACTCCGGATCCCGCACTTGAGCCACATGGATTGCGACTAAGAACGTATGGATTTTTAGTCTGACCTCCTAACCCACTCCACCCACTGCTAGAGTAAGAACTATGAAAATTAGCCCATTCACTTAAGTTTGCTTTTGCCAGAATTATAGCTCCTGAGGCTCTGAGTTGCTTTACTATATGAGCGTCTTGAAGAGGCATTGCATTTGCCATTTGACGTGCTCCTGCCGTACACGGCATTTCATCATTTGTATCAATATTATCTTTGAGAACCACTGGAATTCCGTGCATTGGCCCTCTTATATTCCCAGCTTTATATTCTCTATCCAGCTGTTCCGCTATTTTAAGAGCATCTGGATTCACCAAAATGATCGAATTCAATGAAGGGCCGTTAACATCAATTTCTTCAATTCTTTTTAGATAAGTCTTAACTAATTCCACTGAATTGTATTCTCCATCAGCATAGGCACTTTGAATTTGATCGATTGTAAGTTCTTCTAGTTCTATATACTTAATGTCATTTTCAACACTTGCACACGAAAGAAATAAAAAGCCAATTGTTATGAATCTAAACATAGTGATTTGTTTATTCCATGTAAAATAGTTCAATTGAATGAGAGTGCAGTGTATTTGAAGGAGTAGAAATTCAGTTTTCTATTAGTTAATCTAATCTCAGGTCTTCAATGAACACATTAGGGAATTTAATAGGATCAAACTCAAAAAATTCCTCAGAATAGTTTTGGTCATAAGATTCCTTGGTGATTACCATCCTGAATCTCGAGCCATCCTTCCCAAATGCTAAAACCTCTACAATTTTATTCAATCCTTTATTTATTGTAACTCTTAGTTTAGAGTAATCACTGAATGAATCAGTTGGCTTAAATTCTACTTCAGCCATTTTCCTCCCACTACTTACAAATTCCTTCTTAAGAGTATATTCAAATTCCCCAGATTCATATTGTTTCAATAGATCTGCAGGTGAAACTACTCCAAGATCCTCGTCTCCTTCATAATCGTTGATTTGGACTTCATTTTTAGATTTTAGATGATACCATAAGTCCTCTCCATTACAGTAAATGTCCTGCTCTTTCATTTCTACTTTGAACTGTTCTCCATTCTGAACTATTCTTCCATTCTCCTCTGTTTTAGGCCTTTCCACGAATTGAATAATAAGTAGAAAGTCAATAGAAATGTTGGCATGTTCTTTATATCTATTTTGGACTGCATCCAAAATTAATTTGGCTTTTGGATCATTAGATTCATCTGTACAATCGTAGATTATTTCATGTCCCTTCGTGTAAAATGATAATAGGACAAAAATCCCCAACAAGCCATAGCTATATATTTTGCTCAATTTCATAGTTATCTTCTTTTTCTTATTTGTAGGACGAAATCAAAAACTTAAAGTTATACCGGTAGCAGTTAAGGAAAAATTAATCTTTGTATCCTGTCATCATTCAGTGAAAGGCATAAAAAAAGCCCTGATTAAACCAGAGCTTTTTATCTTTTTCTTTTCGGAAAAGGAATAGACTAGAATTAATATCTTCTATCTCTTCCTCCGCCGCCACCTCCGCCGTATCCGCCTCTATCACGACCTCCGCCGCCACCTCTATTAAATCCTCCGCCACCGCCTCTACGGTCGCCTCCTGGGCTTGGGTTAGCCTTTTTTACTACGATCTGGCTACCTTCTAATTCAGATTCATTAAGCTCTTCAATAGCTGCAAGACCTTCTGCATCGTTAGGCATCTCAACGAAACCATAACCTTTTGAACGACCAGTTTCACGGTCCATAATAATTTTGGCTGAATCTACATCTCCAAATCCTTCGAAAAGATCTTGAAGTGTTTCAGTCTGTGTGCTGTAATTCAGCTTAGCAACAAAAATGTTCATTTAAAAAAATAAAAAAAGTAAAAAAATGAGATGAGGAATTATACATGAGGGCATTAAGACAAATGAATTGGCACTAATGGACTCGGATAATTTCTCATTATCGCCGCAAAGATAAGTCTAAATTGTGATAAATCCTATTGCTTTCTCTTGATCAAATTGTCTATAGAGTATTTCCCACCTCCGAATAAGAACAAAGCGAGGTATACTAGAAGGTACATAAGTGCCTTCTCCTTTCTTGCGAATGGATCATCTCCATGAACCACAAAAGCTGCAACAAACATGGTGATAAATAGAGGAATACTCGATAATCGTGTGCCTAATCCTACCAGTAATAATAAGCCACAAAAGAATTCTGCAAAAACAGTGAGAAATAATGAAGGTCCCACTCCTAATCCAAGAGGGTCACCAAATTCAAAATTTCCACTTAGTAATTTTTGAAATTTAGGGTAACCATGAGTCAGCATAAATCCTCCCCCTATAACTCTAAGAAGTAGGGCAACCCAATCAGAGTTCATCACCTTCGTACTGTACAAATTTTTTAAAAAACTCATTTATTAAATATTAGAATTAATCTAATATGATAAATTATGATCAATTACTTGTTATAAAGTCTCTCAAAAATACTCATCAGTTCCATTTCGCTCAAAACGTATACTTCTCTAGGCTTACTTCCCTGAGCTGGCCCCACAATGTTCATGGCCTCTAGTTGATCCATAATACGACCTGCTCTGTTATAACCCAATTGCATTTTACGTTGGATCATAGAGGTAGACCCAATTTGATTAGCTACCACAAGTTGGGCAGCATCTTTAAAGAGTTCGTCCAGATCTGACACTTTCATATCAGAATCTCCCACTTTATTATCTTCATCAGAAGTATATTCTGGCAACAAAAACGGCTGGGGAAATCCTTGTTGTTCTGATATATGTGTAATTACTTTTTCTACTTCTGGAGTATCAACAAAAGCGCATTGGAGCCTGACCAAGTTCCCTCCTACAGAGAGAAGCATATCTCCTCTACCTATTAACTGGTCCGCTCCACCTTGATCTAGAATTGTTCGAGAATCAATTTTTGAAGTTACTTTAAATGCTATTCTAGCGGGAAAATTTGCTTTAATGACACCAGTGATAATATTTACTGATGGCCTTTGAGTTGCTATGATTAAGTGAATTCCTACTGCTCTTGCCAGTTGTGCTAGCCTTGCTATTGGTAATTCTACTTCTTTGCCAGCTGTCATGATCAAATCAGCAAACTCATCTATGACTAAAACTATAAACGGTAAAAATTTATGACCATTTAGTGGATTCAGTCTTCGATTCGTAAATTTTTCATTGTATTCTTTAATATTACGAGCTCTTGCCTTTTTGAGCAAATCATATCTTTCGTCCATCTCAATACACAAAGAATTCAATGTGTAGATCACCTTCTTTGTCTCTGTTACAATAGGTTCATCCTCATCAGGTAGATATGCTAAAAAGTGATTTTCAATGAAGCTGTAAGGAAATAGCTCAACTTTTTTAGGATCTATTAGTACTAATTTTACTTGAGAAGGATGCTTTTTATACAAGAGCGACATTAGTATCGTGTTAATACCAACTGACTTTCCCTGTCCTGTAGCACCAGCAATCAGCAAATGGGGCATTTTGGCCAGATCTGCAACGAATACTTCATTCGCAATTGTTTTACCCAAAGCAATAGGTAAATCCATTTTTGCATTTTGAAACTTATCGGATCTTAGTACTTCTTTAAGAGATACTACTTGTGGTTTCTTATTAGGAACCTCAATACCAATTGTACCCTTACCTGGAATAGGTGCTATTATTCTAATTCCCAGTGCAGAAAGACTCAGCGCTATATCATCTTCTAAATTCTTAATCTTACTGATCTTTACTCCAGGGGCAGGAACTATCTCATACAAGGTTACAGTAGGACCAATAGTTGCTCTTATTTTGATAATCTCAATTTTGTAATTGAGCAATGTCTTGATAATCTGATCTTTATTTGCTTCTAGCTCTTCTCTATCAATTTCAAATTTTAATTCGGAATATTCTTCCAATACTTTAAGCTCAGGAAAACGATAAAGTGAAAGCTCTTTCCTAGGATCAAATAATTCATCATGATCCTTATTATCCTGCTGAACTGCCAATGGTACATCTGCCAAATTCGCAGCCCTTACTGTTTCAAGTTTAGATCCATCATCTGTTATTGTATCTTGAATCTCAAGATCATGATTTGTCACAGGGCTATTTACTAGTTGTGGATTTGAAGGCTTTAATGGAGTATCCTTCACATGTGGTTCTAATAATGGCTCGAGTTCTAAATCTAATGTCCCTTTTGGAATTTCATTTTTTTCCTTTGTTGGTTGATGTCCTTTTTTCTCAAAGCTTTCTTCTTCCTTGACTTGTTTGGCTGACTTCTCTCTAGTAAACTTCTTTGCAGGATTTGGCATTTGGAACTGAAACCTTTCCTTTAAGATTGATATTGAAGGAATTTCGAAGGAACCTCCACTTCCAATAAAGGCCAATGTATCATAAGAAGGGTTGAACTTCCAGACTAACCATGATATAGAAGCAAATAATAACAATATGAACAGACCAATTGATCCTATAAAACTATTTAACCAATAGCAGATGTTGTCACCAAAAGCACCACCCCAAGGAAAACTTGAATTGGAGAATAAAAATTCACTCAGAATACTAATGAAGCCAATGAATAGAAACCATCTAAGTATGTACGGAATAATGTGAAAAATCTTGCCTCCTCTAATTACATGTATTCCTGTCTTAGCAACTATTGGAACAAATAATAGGGAAGCAACTCCGAAACTCCAATAAAAGAAAAAACTAGAAATAACAGCACCTAATCTACCTAACCAATTCTGTACTACAACGTTTTCATCCATTAGCATAGAAGAAGAAAGTTGTAGTACTTGATCTTGATCCTCCTGCCATGTGAAAAAATAGGAGATGAATGATATCAATAAATACAAGCTTAAAACTAAAAGTGATATTCCAAATATTTTTTTAGTTCTGCCTTCACTCTGAATTGCTTTATTCTGTTTCTTTTTTTTACCACTTTTTTGAGCCATTGGGAAAGGGAGCTTACGTTTTCATATTAATTAGATCGCTAATATATTAACATTTATTCAATTCAAACTCAATTTAACATATTAAAATATTAATAATCAATCATTTATACATAATTAAATATTTTAATGTGTTACTAATTCGTAATATATTATGAAAGGAGCCTTTGCGATGAACGTCCTTTGGATTATGTGTGTTATAAGGTTATTATTAAAATGAAATTAGATGTCTCAAGTAAAAGAAATAACTGTTCAACAGCTTAAGGAATGGAAAGACGCCGAAAAAGATTTTCAACTTATAGATGTAAGAGAATCACATGAGTATGAATTCGTAAATCTTGGCGGCGACCTTATTCCTTTGGCCGATATAATAGCACAATCAGATAAAGTCAAAAAAGAAGTGGATGTAGTAGTTCACTGTAGAAGTGGAGCACGAAGCGCAAATGCGATTATGTATCTACAGGATATGGGTTTCAATAATCTACTAAATTTAAAAGGAGGAATATTGGCATATGCTCAAGAAATAGACTCAAGTCTTCCTCAATACTAAATTCAAAACATGGTCTAAAAAAAAGGAGCTTTAGATTGATATCTAAAACTCCTTCTTTTATCTTCTGTGCTACTTATTTCTAGCCTTCAAGTTCTAATGCTTCCTCCGCTTCTTGTGCTTTCTCATAAGCATCCTCCACTGGTTTTACTTTTAATGCATCATACTTCTTCAGTCCAGTACCTGCAGGTATTTTCTTTCCAACAATCACATTTTCTTTGAGACCATTTAAGAAATCTTGCTTAGCTCCTATCGCAGCTGTGCTCAATACTTTTGTTGTCTCTTGGAATGATGCTGCAGAAATCCAACTTACAGTTCCTAATGATGACTTAGTAATCCCTTGAAGGATTGGCTTTGATGTAGCAGCTATCGCATCTCTGAATTCTACTAATTTCAAATCATTTCTCTTCAAATAAGAATTCTCTTCTCTTATTTGTCTCAAAGTCACAAGCATTCCTGGTTTCAAATTATTCGATTCTCCACCTTCCTCAATGAATTTTTTATCAAATACCCAGTCGTTTTCTTCAAGGAAAGCATATTTTTCAACTGCTTCACCTTCCAAAAATTTAGTATCTCCTGGATCTTCTATTTCAACTCTTCTCATCATCTGTCGAACGATTACCTCAATGTGCTTATCGTTGATTCCAATTCCTTGAGATCTATATACCTCTTGTATTCCATTAACAATGTACTGTTGTACTGCAAATGGTCCTCGAATATTTAGAATGTCTTTTGGAGAAGTTGCTCCATCAGAAAGGTGAGTTCCTGACTTTACGAAATCACCTTCTTGTACCAAGATATGCTTTGATAAATTGATTAAGTACTTCGTCTTTTGACCAGTTCTATCATCTTCAATAAACACTTCTCTATTTCCTCTCTTCATTTTACCAAAAGTGACAATTCCATCTATTTCTGCTGTAGTAGCAGGATTGGAAGGATTTCTTGCCTCGAATAATTCTGTTACTCTCGGAAGACCACCTGTGATATCCTGAATCTGTCCAACTTTCCTAGGAATCTTAGCCAACTTCTGTCCTGGTGAAATATTATCGCCTTCATCAACAAGGATGTAAGCACCTACTGGTAAGTTATAAGATTTCAACTCATCTCCATCTGCATCTTGCACGATAATAGTAGGAACAAGCTTCTTCTTTCTTGTCTCTACCACAACCTTTTCTACATTTCCTGTCTGATCATCTCTTTCAGATCTGAAAGTCTGTCCTTCTTCAATAGATTCATATTTCACGATACCTCCAAACTCTGAAACGATCAATGCATTGAAAGGATCCCAGTCACAGATTAAATCTCCCTTCTTCACTTTCTGTTTTGCCTTAACATAGATATTCGATCCATAAGGTATGTGCATGTTACCAACCACTTTCTTAGTCTCTTTATCTATTATTCTTACTTCACCAGATCTAGAAAGAATAACTTTTGCATTTTGATTCTCTTCAAGAGAATCCACAGTTTTTATATTATCAAACTGAATAACTCCATCTACCTTAGCTACATGCTCAGATTCTGTCTTCGATACAGATGCAATACCACCCACGTGGAAAGTACGAAGTGTAAGTTGAGTACCTGGCTCTCCAATACTCTGAGCGGCAATAATTCCTACAGCATCCCCTTCTTCAGCAATTCTTCCAGTAGCAAGGTTTTTACCGTAACACTTTCCACATACTCCACTTTTCGTTTCACAAGTAAGCACTGATCTGATTTTGACCATTTTCACTCCTTCTTCCTCAAACTTCTTAGCCATGTCCTCTGTAATATACTCAGCGGCCTCAAGCATGATCTCATCAGTTTCTGGATGGCGAACATTATGCAGTGTATATCTTCCCTCTATTCTATTAGCAAGAGATTCTATCTCCTTATCATTCTCGAAAAGAGCAGTTGCATCAAGACCTCTTAAAGTATTACAATCCACCTCAGTGATAATCACATCTTGAGATACATCTACAAGTCTTCTCGTTAAATAACCCGCATCCGCAGTTTTCAATGCCGTATCCGCAAGACCTTTACGTGCACCGTGAGTAGATATAAAGTACTCCAATACTGATAATCCATCTACGAAATTTGCAAGGATTGGATCCTCAATGATTGCTCCACCCGTATCACCAGACTTTCTTGGCTTGGCCATTAATCCTCTTAGTCCACAAAGCTGCTTAATCTGTTGTTTTGATCCCCTTGCTCCAGAATCAAGCATCATGTAAACAGAGTTAAATCCTCCTTTATGCTCGCCTAATTCCTTCATCAGATTCTCAGTAATCTTGTTATCAGCAAAAGTCCATTTGTCAATAACTTGATTATATCGTTCATTGGAAGTGATTAGACCCATGTTGTAGTTCTCCCAAACTTCGTCTACCTCATCCTGAGCATCCACTAGAGTAGTCTCTTTTATCGTAGGAGTAATTAAATCTCCTAAGTTAAATGACAGCCCACCTTTGAATGACCAATAGAATCCCATATCCTTGATCTTATCAAGGAATTCAGCTGCTACAGTAAAATTGGTTCTTCTTATGATATCACCAATTACATTCTTCAAGTTCTTTTTAGTAAGAACAACATTTATAAATGGAACTTCTTCAGGAGCGGCTTGATTAAAGATGACCCTTCCCATTGTAGTATCTACAAGCTCCTCTACTAAATCACCTTGTATATTCTCTACTTTAGCTCTTACCTTAATTGCAGCATGTAGATCTACTTTCCCTTCATCAAAGGCAATAGAAGCCTCTTCTGAAGAATAAAATTTCAATCCTTCACCTTTTACTGGAACAGCTTTAGTTGACTTCTTCTCTTTGGAGATATAATAAAGTCCCAATACCATATCCTGAGATGGAAGTGTAATAGGTGTTCCATTCTGAGGGTTGAGCATATTGTGAGATGCCAGCATCAATAGCTGAGCTTCTAATATAGCACCTTGACTCAATGGTACATGCACTGCCATTTGATCACCA
>DKPS01000043.1 GCA_002471345.1 Saprospiraceae bacterium UBA7328 | reverse complement strand
TACATATTGTCACTTATCTGATGAGGATTTGGAGCTTGTCGTCGCATCTTTCGATACTGTCAAATTAGAATCAGGAGAGAAGTTATTTAATGAAGGAGATGTAGTTCAATCTTTCTATTTTATTCTTTCAGGTGTGCTTGTGTATTCAAGTGTAATTGATGGGAATAATTCAGTCATTGAATTCTACTCCGATGGAGAAATGCACACAGACTTTTACAGTTATTCAAAAGCAAAACCAACAGTCTGTTCTGCAGAAGCTGAGGAGGTTACTACAGTTTTGACTGTGACCAAAGACAAGCTAGAAAAACTATACGATTCCTCAATGTCTCTACAAAAATTTGGAAGAAAATTCATGGAGAATTATCATTTGGACATTCTTCGAAGAAATTATGAGAAGCAGATTTTTAGCAATGAGGAAAGGTACAAACGGTTTCTTGACAAACGATATGAATTAAGTCAAAGAGTGCCCCAATATAAAATTGCTTCATATCTCAATATTACTCCAGTAGGACTTTCCAAGATTAGGAAAAGAATGTTTAATAAGCGGAAGTGAAAAATGGATTCGTTAATATTCTGGTTTAACAAGGCTCAATCAGAAAAAATAAATACAGTAAGGGATGATTAAATCTTTTTGGCTTTTCATAATGTTGTTTGTTCTAAATTTGAATTTATTATCGCAAACGGTTGACATTCAGCATGTTGAACCTCCATTTTGGTGGACCGGAATGGCTAATGATCAGTTACAAATCATGATTCATGGCGAGAACATTTCATCGTATAGACCCCAAATTGATTCTGACATAGTAGTTCTAAAAAGTACTCATATCGGTGAAAGCCCCAACTACCTATTCATCGATGTAGAAATTCTATCCGATGGTGAGGCAGGAGTGATAAATATTGATTTTTATAAAGATGGCATACAAAGATTCTCAAATAGGTATGAATTAAAAGAAAGAAAGCAAGGTGGAGAGGAGGTCAAAGGATTTGATCAATCCGATGTAATGTATCTGATCACTCCGGATAGATATGCTAATGGTGATACACAAAATGATGAAATTGAGGGTATGAAAGAATCTCTGAATAGAGGAGCTGAATATGGAAGACATGGAGGAGACATAAAGGGCATCATAGATCGATTGAATTACATAAATGACATGGGGTTCACTGCAATCTGGCTGAACCCATTGTTAGAAAATGATCAGGATGAATGGTCCTATCATGGCTATGCTACTACTGACTATTATAAAGTCGATTCAAGATTTGGGACGAATGAAGATTATTTGAAATTATGTCAGAAATCTAGAGAAAAAGGTATTGGAGTTATTATGGATATAATTGTGAATCATTGTGGATCTCATCACTGGTGGATGAAAGATCCTCCTTTCTACAATTGGATAAATAGACAAGACCTTCCTTATCAGGAAACAAATCATAGAAAAACTACACTTCTTGATCCTCATGTATCTAAAAGAGACAGAGATATAATGGTAAATGGGTGGTTTGTACCTGCTATGCCTGATCTTAATCAAAGAAATTCATTCATGTCTACTTATCTGATTCAAAATTCTATTTGGTGGATCGAGTATTTAGGATTGGCAGGAATAAGGCAAGACACCTATTCCTATCCTTTCAGAGAATTCATGACGGATTGGACTTGTGCTATCATGAATGAATATCCAAATTTTAATATAGTGGGCGAAGAATGGACTGATAATCAAAATATTATAGCTTATTGGCAAAGAGATAAGGTGAATCATGATGGATATACATCATGTCTCCCAAGCCAGATGGATTTTCCACTTACCATGGCTCTGCATAAAGGGATGAATGAAGAGGAAGGTTGGGGCACGGGACTTATGAGATTATATGATGCTCTTTCTAATGATTTTATTTATGCTCATGCTGATGATTTGGTCATATTTCCTGATAATCATGACATGAGCCGAATCTTCACACAAGTCAATGAAAATATTGATCTTTTCAACAATTCAATAGCCTTTATGCTCACCACAAGAGGAACTCCTCAATTGTATTATGGTACAGAGATACTGATGTCAAACAAAGGCACTGATAGTCACGGAATTATCAGAAGTGATTTTCCAGGTGGATGGAAAGGAGACGAGAGTGATGCTACTACAGGGAAAAATATTAACGATGATGCAATTGCGGCTCAGTTGTTTATTAAAAAGCTATTGAACTGGAGAAAAGATCAAAAAGTAATTCATTATGGAAAATTGGTGCATTTTGTTCCAGATCAGGGTACATATGTGTATTTCAGATATAATGAAGATGAAAAAGTCATGATTGTATTAAATAAGAATAAGGAGGATAGTTCATTGGAATTGTCAAGATTTAGCGAGATTCTTTCATTGGGCGAAAAAGGCAGAGAAGTAATCAGTGATCAACCCATTGACATTGGAACGTCGCTACAACTTAAAGCAATGACCCCTATGATTATAGAGTTTGACTAATATATTTTTGATAAATGAGTAATCTACAGCGTTTATTAGAAAGCGATATTATGAAAATGCATCCTTTAAATGAGGATCATAGGAATGTATTATATCAAGCTGCTTCCGACCCTTTGGTTTGGGCTCAACATCCCAAACATGATAGGTGGAAAAGAGAAGTGTTTGACGATTTCTTTGATGTTGCATTAAAAAATAATTTGGCCTTCGCCACTGAGGATAAAAGTAGCGGTGAAATAATAGGATCTTCTAGATACAAGCTTCATAATGTAGTCGATTCTGCCGTTGAGATAGGTTGGACATTTTTAGCACGAAGTCACTGGGGGGGCAAATGGAATGCTGAAATGAAGCACCTGATGATTACAAATGCACATGAATCTTATAAAGATGTTCTACTATGCATTGATGCAGATAACATAAGGTCAGCTCGTGCAGCTGAAAAGATAGGTGCAGAGCTTATTACAGATTCTGAAGACCCATTATTTGACAAAAGACTCAATTATTTGACCTATAAAGTATCAAAAAGAATCAAGCAATGAATGAAACTCATCAGAACGTAATATTTGATGGTGATCAATTCACAGGTTATAATTTTTTCAATGACATATATGAGCGATGTCACTTTAAAGAATGCCAATTTATAAAGACTGATTTATCCAATTGTAAATTTATAGAATGTACATTTCAACTTTGCGAATTGTCCATGACATCTCTCAAAGGAGCATCTTTTCAAGATGCAAGATTTGATGAATGTAAACTAATTGGACTTCATTTTGAAGATTGCTCCGATTTTGGCTTAGATATGAGTTTTGACAATTGCACTATGAACTATTCTAGTTTCATTCAGATGAAGTTGAAAAAGTTTGAATTTAGTGATTGTATTCTTCAAGAAGTAGATTTTACGGAGACGGACTTGAGTGAAGTTTCATTTGATAAATGTAATTTTTATCGCGCTATTTTCGATGGTACTGATTTGTGTAAAACTGATTTCAGATCCGCATATAATTACAATATTGATCCTAGAGAAAATAGAATTAAAGGAGCTCAATTCAGCTTTCCAGAAGCAAAAGGGCTTTTATCTGCATTTGAAATAGAAATAGATTCTTGAGTGAATGATTCTAGAATAGGAAAGCTGTGAACCTTGTAGGGTTCTCGTTGAATTTGTTGAGAGTTATTTCAATTAGTAGACAAAAACCGTGTTTAAGAGGCCTGGTTTTTGAGTTTCAATAATAATGTCAAATCTAATCTTATGAATTTCGGTGACGAAAATGATCTTTTAGCATATAGGAAGTACATCATTTCATTATTAGTTATACAAGCTAAAACAGATAATGAGTTTTCAATAATTGAAAAAAAGTATCTGAAATATGCTGGTGGTCAAATGAAGCTCAATGATGAAGAAATAGCTGGAATAAGATTAAATCCAAGTCAATTTATTATTGCTCCTCCACCTGGTGAATCTCAGCGTATTACTATTTTGTACTATCTACTCTTCATGATGCGGGCAGATCAAAAAGTGACGATAGAGGAAGAAGAGTTATGTTATAAGGTCGGTCTACATTTAGGATTTAGAGAAGAGATGGTCAGAAACTTGATAGGTGTGATGAAGGAATATCTGCATAAGCAATTACCTCCAGATGCTATGCTAAATGAAATAAAACCTTATTTGAATTGATTAATAAGTTGCGTTAGAAAGTAAATATCTACTTCCATCTTCTTGATATTCAAGACTTAGAGAACGCGTCACTATACTAAGAGCAATTTGTAAGTCATCTCTTGGAACAAAACCACTGAAAACTTTATTCAATTTAGCATCACCTTCTTCAAAACTGATACCGTATTGAGCAGCGATACATTCGAGCACAAATTTGATACTTGCTGAATTGAATACCCAATATTTATCATTGGTCATCTGTTCTACAGCTTTAGTGTTTGCATCTGCTAGGTTTTTGCCGTTATAAATGGCATACATCTTATCAGTCAATTCTTTGGCGGCTCCGCCATCTATATTCGATGTGTTCGCTTTTCCACTGATGACGAATACATTCATTGTTGTTCGTCTACTATGTATTCTATATTCACCCGTTTCAGTCGATACAATTCCATTAGGGGTACTGATTTTAAAAGATCGTCCTGGTGTAACATTTAAAACCGCCTCTCCTTCTAAAACCATTTCTGAAGATGACAACGAGTATGATGCCTTTGAATCGGGCCCTAGTTTTACCTCTGTACCATTATTAAAACTTATTTCTTGATACCCTCCACTTGGGGATCTCAACTCCTGTACCTTTTCAGAACAAGACACAAAAAAGCCAGAAAAAAGAAATAATACTGTAAAAACCTTGATCACATTCTGAGTCATGCCCCTAATATCATAATGACTTTTTAAATATCTGCACAAAAGTGAATTTTATTTTCTTTCGCTCCAAAACAGATCATGTTTTCATCACCATTGGTAACCTCCATTTACAGGAAAAATATGATCACAGCCTTCGTACTCAAAATTATAAGAACCCTCGTCCATCTTTCCAGAAATGCGATGCCTTGGACCTATTAAGTTTATATTATGTGATTCATATCCGGCGTCTCCTTTATACATCGAATGAAATACACCATTTATCATTCCTGTACGAGGAATTACATCTAATGGAGCCGTTCTTCTTATTTCTCTTTTAACATCTGTAAAATTATGACAGCCCATCATTCTCACTAAAGTCAAGAAAGTAGGAGGCAATAGCCTTAAATCATTGGTCCCTAAAGTTTCAATAGCCTCTTTTGGCGTAGTCCAAGTATATTCCTTGATTTCACTATCATCCACAATTACATTACTCTCTTCTGGTTTAAGGTGACAAATGAAAAACCAAGTATTAAATCTTTTTATGGATGGGGAAGGAGTGGTCCAATTCATAAAATGAATCAAATCATTATTGTATAGATTTAGACTCGCTTCTTCTTCGGCTTCTCTTTTTGCTGCTTGTGCGGCGCTCTCTGTAGTAATGGAGCCATTTTTACTGTCTGAAGACTCTATCTTGCCTCCTGGGAAAACCCAAAATCCTGATGCAAATTTCAATTTTCTGTTTCGACGAAGCAGTAATACTTCGAGTTTGTTTTCCTCATTTTGCCTAGTGCAGACTA
This sequence comes from Saprospiraceae bacterium UBA7328, assembly GCA_002471345.1. GTDB lineage: Bacteria > Bacteroidota > Bacteroidia > Chitinophagales > Saprospiraceae > UBA7328. The sequence goes on along the minus strand of DKPS01000043.1, from coordinate 5,258 downwards.
CTGTGGCAGCCGGCTGTATTGGTACATTTGAATATTCCACCTTTTGATTAATTTTCTGCTTTCATTTGAGGAAAGAAGAGTACGTCTTGGATACTATTTTGATTGCACATAATCATTGATAATCTATCTAGTCCGATTCCTATTCCAGCAGTCGGTGGCATACCATACTCCAAAGCTCTGAGAAAATCTTCATCTAAAACCATAGCTTCATCATCTCCTCTTTTCCCTAATTCTAGTTGAGCTTGAAATCGCTCTCTTTGATCTATAGGGTCATTTAACTCAGAAAAAGCATTACACATTTCTTTACCATTACATATAGCTTCGAATCTTTCTACCAGTCCTTCTTTTTCTCTGTGCTTTTTGGCCAAAGGTGACATCTCTACAGGATAGTCCGTAATGAATGTAGGTTGTATTAATAGCGGCTCACATTTCTCTCCAAATATTTCATCAATAATTTTCCCTTTACCTAAAGATGCGTCAACATGTACGTCCATCTTTTTTGCTTCAGCTCTCATCTCTTCCTCATCCATTTGAGAAATATCTACTCCTGTAAAATGCTCGATCGCTTCATACATAGTATATCTTTTCCACGGCCTTTTGAAATCAATAATGTTTTCTCCTACTTCTATTTTAGTTGTTCCATTTACATCCTGGCATACCTTTTCAAGCATCTCTTCAGTAGTATCCATCATCCATTCATAGTCCTTATATGCGACATAGAGCTCTATCTGAGTGAATTCTGGATTATGAAATCTACTCATCCCTTCATTCCTAAAGTCTTTACTGAATTCATAAACGCCTTCAAATCCACCTACTATTAATCTTTTGAGATACAATTCATTTGCAATCCGCATATATAGCGTCATGTCAAGAGTGTTGTGATGGGTTTTGAACGGCCTTGCAGCGGCACCTCCATAAAGAGGTTGTAAAATTGGAGTTTCCACTTCAAGATAACCTTTCGCATTTAGATATTCCCGCATGGAATTATAGATTACTGTACGCTTCCTAAAAACTTCCCTTATCTCAGGATTAACAACCAGATCTACGTATCTCTGCCGATATCTCAATTCTGGATCGACAAATGCATCATGAACATTTCCTTCAGCATCAGTTTTCACAATAGGTAATGGCTTCAGAGATTTACTAAGCAGCACCAATTCAGTCACATGGATGGTCAGTTCACCTACTTTTGTTATAAAAGCATGCCCCTTTATCCCAATGAAATCTCCGATATCAAGTAGTTTCTTGAAAACTGTATTGTACATAGTCTTATCCTCTCCAGGACAGATGTCATCTCTACTCACATAGATTTGAATTTTACCTGTACTATCTTGAAGTTCAGCAAATGAGGCTTTTCCCATAATTCTCTTCATCATCAGTCTTCCTGCCATCACCACTTCTTGATAATTTCCTTTTTCTGCGTCAAAATTTGATTTGACTTCAGATGAGTTGACATTTAATGGAAAGAGGTCACTTGGGTAAGGATCTATTCCGAGTTCTTTTATTTTTTCCAAGTTATCTCGACGTACTACTTCCTGTTCTGATAATTTCATATGGATTTTTTCACTTTTTGTAAAGCTTCTTACTTAATAAATACAGGGGCTTGAAGACTTTTACACTAAATATTAACAAAAATTATTATACATAAATCCCCTCACACATAAGGGTATCGCTACGATTATGTGTCTTATATCTGAGTTCTTTTCAGACGAAGCGCAAACTTAAAGTTTTATCTGTAAAGGCTCAGCTAAAAAAATTAATCAGTAAAGTCCTTTATTTTGAAAACTACCAACCTGCAATACCTAAGGGTCGGATTATGTGTGGTAATCTTGCTGATGGTGTTTTCTGCCATTCAGTCAAGTTCGCTTTCAAAATTCCATTCATATTCTAATGATGATTATCTAAAGATCATCCAAATGATGGATGTCACATTTTCAACTGTACCGGGTGAGTGGTGTGATGAGGATTCATTAGAATTACCTGAAGAGTCAGACGAAGGCGAAAGTGGAGTATGGACACCATCCAGAATAATAGATGTGAGCAATTTAGGTGGATCTACGATTACGGTCACTTTTACACCTACTAACCCTGCATTTAATCAAGTTTCATTTGATATAGAAATTCAATCACCACCTTATCTTGGTGTGGATCAGACAGAGCCACTTATGTTTTGTAAAACTGGAGGTGATATATTTGTTGATTTAGTTGACACTTTAGACCTGCAACTTTCTAATATTATGACACTTCAAGGTGATGGTCAGTTGTTTTCATTTATATCAGAAAATAGTTTTAACCCTTCAGAATTTGAGACTGAACTAAGAAATATAAACTTAAAAGACATCCCGGTAGGGCCCTATACATTCTTCGTTGAATCAGCAGCAATTAATTCTTGTCTATTTCAAACAAAATCATTTTCTCTTGAGATCTTAGATGTGACAGCAGGAGATGATGCAGAATTAAATATTTGTTTTGGTAATCAACGCTTCCACAATTTTGATGATTTAATTGATGCTAATCCTAATGGAACTTGGGAAGAATGTATTGGCAGTAATAGTGGACTTAATTTGTCTAGCCCAAGCTCAATGGATTTGAGTATTACACCGGTTGGCCAATATTCATTTGATCTAATAACTCAAGGATCTGGGCCGTGCAGTGGCTTTAGAGACACAGCTACATTAACATTAAATATTCAAGACAATTCAGAGTTAGCTCTTCTTGAACCGACATTAACTTTATGTGGGAAGAACAATATAAGTGAGTTAACTGTATCCTTAACTGGTCTAGCACCATTTGACTTTTCTATTCAATTAGCAGATGACAATGGCAACCTTTTTCCACCCCTTACAATCAATACTAATGATGACGCCCATACCTTTCAAGTACAACATACTACAGGAATTACGAGAATAGAAGGGAATACAATATTTCTTAATCAATCCTCTTCATTCTATGATGTATTGCCAGTGGCCTTGCAAGATGAAAATTCTGATAAGTGCTTTAATGAACAATTGACAGGCAGTACAAGAATAAATTTCGACTTCCTAGAATTGGATATAAATGAGACTATTTGCGAAGGTGACAATTTCTTTTTCTTAGGAGAGATTTTTAACTATTCTAATCCTTCAGGTTCTGTACTAAAAGAAGGAACCTGTGACACGCTCTACAATATTAATTTATCATTTACACCTCCTCCAGTAATATCAATAAATGAGGAAATATGTGAAAATGAGAGCATTGTTATAAAAGGACAAAGTTTTTCTGCCAATAATTTATCAGCTCAAATTAGAACCTCTACAGGAATAAGTTGTGATACCATTTTTGATATCTCGATTACTCTTAGAGACAAAACAGTTTCAAATGTAGTATACGAATTATGCCCTGGTCAATTTGTTGATATTGGAAATAATACATATGATACTAACAATCCATCTGGATCAGAAGTATTCACGGCCTCAAATGGTTGTGACAGTATAGTAACTGTGAATATCATAGAAAAAGAGGCTCTTTACGGACAGATGAGCAATATGAATTGCGAGGGTGTTTTAGAAATGATTCTGTGCGAGAGTGATACTGTTGAAGTCAGTGGTGAATTCTTTCACTTTGGGAGACAGACAGGTTCTGTGATGCTCACTAGTGAAGAAGGATGTGATAGTATTCTTGATGTAAACCTTGTTTATAGTTCATCAGTGAGCACAGATTATACAGAAACACTTTGTGAGGGAGACGTTAGGACTTTTGGCGGTCAAAATTTTGACTTTGACAACCCGTCTGGAACAGTAAGCCTTACAGGAGCGAATGGATGTGATAGTATCATAAATGTTGACTTGACTTTCGGGGTTTCAAGTACAACTCATATACAGGAAAGTATTTGTTATGGTAGTTCTTATGACTTTGGAAATGGAATAGTCCTGGATGCTGACAATCCGACATTTACAGTATTGCTTTCAACTCCTCAAGGATGTGATAGCACTATAAACTATGAAGTAATAATTAATGCCACATCTTCAGAGGACATTTCAAATGTTATATGTGAAGGGGAGTCTATAACAGTTGGAAATGAGGTGTTTGATATCAATAACCCAACAGGAACAGTTTCATTGACTACTTCAGCAGGTTGTGATAGTATTATCAATGTGAACCTTACTGTTAATCAAACTTCAGTAAGCTTAATACAAGAATCATTTTGTGGTTTAGAATCTATAACAGTTGGTAATACTTTATTTGACGAGTCAAATCCTAATGGTACGGTTACACTAACAAATTCTGTAGGATGTGATAGTATAATTACAGTTGACCTTTCATTTGGTAGAACTATAGAAGTTGAAGAAATTGGAGAAGTATGTGGAGATGAATCTTTTGATTTTGGAAATGGTATTGTCTTGAACAGTGGGAATTTATCAGAAACAAGAAATTTCACGACAAATATTGGTTGTGATAGTATTGTGAATTACTCTTTAGTCATTAATCAGCCTGTAGTAGTAGATGTACATAGAGAAATATGTGAAAATGGATTTGTCACTATTGAAGGACGAACATTTAATGGTGTAACAAATACTGGAACAATTGTTCTTACTGGCCCCAATGGTTGCGATAGCACACTAAATATTACAGTGAGCGAAGCACCTCAAGCTATAGCTTATGTAGATACCGCTTTATGTATTGGACAATCAATTGTTATAGCTGGAATCACATATACCTCGAATTATTCTGGAGGTTTATTGATACCAAATGGGAGTAAATTAGGTTGTGACTCTTTCGTTGAAGTCTCGGTCAGGTTTTCACAATATATTTCAGGACCCGATGTATCTGAGGTTATATGTATAGGTGAAGAATTAGTAATAGGGGGAGAAACCTTCAATGAGAATAACCTTTCAGGTCAAGTAATTTTGACAAACGCTGCTGGTTGTGACACATTGGTTCAAGTTGCTTTAACATTAGAACCCGAACTGTCCTCAACAATTAGCGATGTCATTTGTAAAGGGTCAACCATGGTTATTAATGGTCAGACTTATGATTCAAATAACTTAACAGGTCAACATATCTTAACTGCGGCATCAGGTTGCGACAGTACAGTATATGTGAACTTGTCTGTTCTGCCAGATATCACTTATACAATAGACCAGACCATATGTAAAGGCTCCAGTGTAATGATAAATGGAGTAGAGTATAGTGAGAATAATTTAACAGGAGAATCGCTCTTGTCTACTTTGGATGGTTGTGATAGTACTGTGTACGTGAATTTGACCTTGTTGCCAGAT
>DKPS01000011.1 GCA_002471345.1 Saprospiraceae bacterium UBA7328 | reverse complement strand
GGGGCATTGCGATCCATCATGACTTTTCCTGCAACCATCCTCAGATTTCTTTTCTCTGAAGCGGCAAAAAATGCATCAACTGACTGCTTGTGAGTGGTACAAAAAGTCATTGCTGTTGTCGTACCATTCTTGATAAGCTCATCTAAAAACAGGTTAGCTATCTGATCGGCATAATCCTCATCAGAAAACCTTTGCTCTTCTACAAAAGTATATTTATTTAACCATTCTAGCAAGCTAGCTCCATAAGAGGCGATAACTTTATATTGAGGATAATGAACGTGCGTATCAACAAAACCTGGCATCATTAAACGGTCTTTAAAATAAATCAAATTGTCAGAAGCATCCCAAGTTGAAATTAGATCTGAATAACTTCCGATATCAGCGATTCTTCCTGTTTCACTATTCACAACCATCAATCCGTCAGCAATATAGATGGGCTCTATAGCGTCATTCGTTTCAATGCAGTGATAGATAGAACCTCGAAAGAAATTGTTTTTGCTCATTACTCCGCCTCTACCCAAACCCTTAACTTATCTCTCTCAGCTTCAGTCATATTTGTTTTATTGCCTAATGGCATAATATTAGTTAAAACCGCTTGCTGATATATTTGTGTTTTACTTGCAATAATTTGTTCCTCGGTATTCAGCATGAATCCAGCTGGCGCAACGACAAATACTTCATCAGTTGGATTTTTTGAATGGCAGCCAACGCAATGGGTATCCACTATAGCCTTAACCTCGGAAATAGTCACTTTCTCTTGATATTCACTCTTGTTTTGGATTGGAGCTAATGCATATATTAAAGCAAATATTGTAAGAAGTATTAATACAATAAGACTATTTTTTTCCTTACCAACCCCTCTCAAATTGAAGTAATGACGGATCATTACTAAAATTCCAACAATTGCTATCAGAACGAGCCAGCCATAATCACCACTATAAATCGTTGGATAGTGACCACTAATCATCATAAATAGAACGGGCAATGTAAAGTAATTATTATGTCGAGAACGTGTATAGCCCATCAGTCCAAGCTCCTTACTGACTTCAGTTGAATTTTCACATGCAGCAACTAGCTTCTTTTGAACAGGAATAATCACAAAAAAAACATTAGCAACCATAACCGTTCCGATCATCGCTCCAATCTGCATATATACTGCTCTCGGGTTAAAAAGATGACTATAGAGATAGGCGCTTAATGAAATTACAACAAAGAGAATCCCTATAAAAATAGAGGACTTATTGACCAATTGTGACTTACATAATAAGTCATAAATCAACCAAAAAATTAACATCCCTAGAAGACTTGAAAGGATTCCATATGATGAGGAAATAGAGCTATCACTCGCTAATAAGTAGGTGCTTGCATTAAAGTAATAAATAACTGATAAAAGTAAAATTCCAGAAATCCAAGTAACGTAGGCCTCCCACTTAAACCAATGAAGAGGCTCGGGAAGCGCTTGAGGGTACTTTTTGTATTTCTCTAAATAATAAAAACCCCCGCCATGGACAGCCCATAAATGTCCAGCAATTTCATCTCTATTTTTAACGCGATTGAGTTTATTTTCTAGCCAGTTAAAGTAAAAAGAGGCACCTATCCAAGCAATACCAGCAATTACATGAAGAAGCTTCAAAGAAAGACTTAGCCAATCTATTAAATATAATTTCATCATGAGCCTAACTCCAGTGTCACATTAACATCATCAAGAGAAATTTCTTGACACTGTTCAATCGTATCTAGGTCTTGGTTATGTTTTCTATCAATCACTATGAATTGTGAATTATCATTCATGCTGATTAGAGGAAAATGCCAAACACCCCGAGAATAATTGACTCCTTGCTCTCCATTGGTTATAAAAGCTTTCAAGTTTTCAATTGAAGGCATCTTGTCAGGAGGAGCTACAACCACTATAAACGGAGAAGAATGGCGTGGTATAAAGGTTTGACTAAAGAACGGGTGCTTTTCTAACATCGAAATACGAAGAGGAAATACCCTGCTTTTCGCAACAAATATATGGACACTCGCTTGACCTTGATCTTCCTTCGTGTCCAGGGAGGCAACGTCAGGGTACTTTTCAGCAAATCCGTTATTGATAGTTCTGGGTTCTTTACTTTGGATGCTAACAACCTCTCCAAAATCTGCAAAATTTTTGGAAGTTAATTTTTCAGGAATTAGTTTAATATTTTTCATAATTAAACAAACTTACCTATAAACTTTAATCGAGCAATGCCACCATCAGGATAAATATCAATTCGAACATGGGTGAAAGTCTCATTATGGATAATGTCTTTTTTGTCAAAAGTATGGATTTGATTCATCCCTAGTTTTTGTCTTTCCAGTAGTTTTGTCCATGACTGACTGCTCTCTATTATGCTAGAGTCTTCCTCATTAACAATATACGCTGTGGAAAGAGAAAATGTATGTGGAAAGTTACCCTTAAAAAATTTAGTATCCACAATGATTTTCTCAACCTGAGCAGGCTTTGAAAGTGCGAGAACGCCCCAATCATTTCCTGGCTCTCTTCTCCTTCTCGTTTCCCAGCCATCAGCCATGCTTAATGGCTCATGTTTTTCCAATATATTGCTCAAACAACCAAAGTGCTCATCGTTTGCATAAATAGCTCTAGCACCACTTTCCTTTGATAGAACATTGATGCCATCGAAGTTTGAGTCTCTCTCCTCCTCCCAAAACTCACCATAGGCTCTGAGTCTTGCAATGCCTCCATCAGGATGAAGTGTTATCCTCAAATGCGTAAGAGGCTGACTCTCAGCACATTCAAAGGTATTATGCGAGTCGCCCTTGATTTCTTTTTTACCAAGAAGATCAAACCATTCTGTGACTGCACTACT
>DKPS01000229.1 GCA_002471345.1 Saprospiraceae bacterium UBA7328 | reverse complement strand
ACAACTATCTGTTTTAACAAGTAACGCACAAGAGTATTATTCAGGTATTCGTGTGCTTAAAAGTTATGTTCAGGAAAGGCTTGCATTAAAGTTTTATGAAGATGCAAGTGAAGTATACAAGGAAAAAGCATTGAGTTTAGCTCATATTCAAGCTTTCTTTTTTCCGCTCATGGTCTTACTTGTTGGTTTAAGCACGATTATAGTGGTAATCGTTGGTGGATTTTATGTGAAAAGCGGTTTGATTTCTCCAGGAAATATCGTGGAGTTTATTATGTATGTTAATCTACTTACTTGGCCGGTTACATCGATTGGTTGGGCGGCCTCACTCATTCAAAGTGCCGCGGCCTCTCAAAAAAGAATCAATGAATTCCTGAAAACCGAAACTACCATTGATACTACAAAAGGCGAGGAAATTCTCTTGAAAGGGAATATTAAATTTGACAAAATGGATTTTACGTATCCTGATACTGGAATCAAAGCCCTTCAAAATATTAATTTGGAGATTAAAGCGGGCGAAAAATGGGCGATCATGGGGCGTACAGGAAGTGGTAAAACTACATTTGCTGAGTTAATTTTAGGCATGTATTATCCAAGCGCAGGAAGTCTTGGTGTTGAAGGTGTGAAAATTCAAGATATGAAGCTGAGTGGTTTGCGCAAACAAATAGGGTACATTCCTCAAGATGTTTTTCTTTTCTCCGATACTATCTACAATAATATTCGTTTTGGAAATAGTGAGATTAGTGATAAAGATGCAGAAGTAGCGGCTAAGCAAGCTTCTATCTACGATGAGATTATGGATTTCCCTCAGGGGTTTAACACCTTTGTTGGTGAGCGTGGGGTAACTTTGTCTGGAGGGCAGAAGCAAAGAATATCAATTGCTCGGGCCTTAGCCATGAATCCGGAAATCTTAGTGTTTGATGATGCGCTTTCCGCTGTAGATGTGCACACGGAGAAGAAAATTATTGAAAATTTGAACGAGCATATTGAAGATAAAACCGTAATCATAATCAGTCATCGGATTTTTAGCAGTTTAAAATTTGATCAAATAATTATTCTAAATGATGGCCAAGTACTTGAACAAGGAACTCATGAAGAGCTGCTAAAGGCAGGGAAAACCTATAATGAGTTTTATGAGAAACAAAACTTTGAACAGGTGGAGTGATTTCAATCTGAGATTTGTTCTGCAAGTTCAGTGATAATCTCAAAAAAACCTTATTTTTGGGAGGTGATAAATTAATTGTTCATTAAAAAATACATGCAGTGGAGAATCAACAAGGTTTTTTTTCAAGAAAACTAAGAGCGGGAAAAAGAAGAACATATTTTTTTGATGTACGTTCAACGAAACAAGGAGACTATTTTATAACTATAACAGAAAGCAAAAGACGATTTGATCGTCCAGGATACGATAGTCATAAAATATTTTTATACAAAGAAGATTTTACCAAATTTGGTGAAGCATTTAACGAAACCATAACGCATATCAAAACTGAATTAAATCCAGATTTTGATTATGATGCTTATGACAGAGAGACTTATCAGGCGCAGCTTGACGAGAATGTTAGTGAAGATGGTAATGAAAGAGATGATCGTCAAAGAGGTGACCAAGACAAACGAGAATCTCGAAAAGATACTCCCAAAGAGCAAAAAAAGCCAACTCGACCAAATAAAGATTTGATGAGTTCCAATCCTATTCTGGAAAAGAAACCAAACAAATCAATTTTGGGAGATGATGCTAAAGATGAGCCAGCTTCTGATGAAGCCATGGAATGGTAAACGCTTAAAATGAAACAAGCAAAATAGGGTGCTGCTTGAGTACCCTTTTTATTTTTCAATACAAAAAAATAATTCATTGAGTTTAAAATGCGGAATAGTTGGTTTACCCAATGTAGGAAAATCAACCTTATTTAACACTCTTACTAAGGCAATAAACGCACAAGCGGCCAATTTCCCGTTTTGTACTATTGAGCCTAACGTAGGGGTCATTACAGTACCCGATTATCGATTAAATAAATTAGAAGATTTAGTTCAACCTCAAAAGGTTTTACCTACGACGGTTGAGTTGGTAGATATTGCTGGTTTAGTAAAAGGAGCTAGTAAAGGAGAGGGGCTGGGCAATCAATTTTTAGGTAACATTAGAGGTGTTGATGCTATAGTGCACGTGGTGAGGTGCTTTGAGGATGATAACGTGGTGCACGTAGATGGTTCTATCAACCCGGTTAGAGACAAAGAAGTCATTGACACCGAATTGCAATTGAAAGATTTAGAATCCATAGAAAAGAAACTAGAAAAGAGCAGAAAAGCAGCAAAAAGTAACGACAAAGATGCAAAGAAGGCCATGGAGGTTTTGGCTAAATTTAAAGCGCATATCGAGCAAGGTTTATCTGCTCGATCTTTGAAAATTGATGATGATGATTTAGTTTGGGTTGAGGACTTGAGTCTTCTGACCTTAAAGCCAATCTTATATGCTTGTAATGTGAGTGAAGATGATGCCAAAGCGGGCAATGCTTTCGTAGAGGAAATTAGAAAGATAGCGGATGATGAAGGCGCGGAGGTACTAGTTATTTCTGCTAAGATTGAATCTGAAATTGTGCAGTTAGATCCCGAAGAGCAGGAAATGTTTTTGGAGGATATAGGTTTGACTGAATCTGGGATGGATCGATTAATTACAGCTTCATACAAATTACTAGCCTTAGACACCTACTTTACAGCTGGGGAGAAGGAAGTGCGAGCTTGGACAATCCACAAAGGAACAAAAGCCCCACAAGCAGCTGGAGTGATTCATTCAGATTTTGAAAAAGGATTTATTCGAGCTGAAGTAATAGCCTACGATGATTTTGTAGAGTTGGGTAGCGAAGCTGCATGCAGAGAAAAAGGCAAGCTGCGCGTTGAAGGGAAAGAATATATCGTAAAAGATGGTGATATTCTTCATTTTAGATTTAATGTTTAAAAGTTCGAACGTTTTTGGATTTGCATTGTTCTAGTTAATATGGAGACTAAGGTAATGACAACAATAAAAGAACAATTTCCCATTTTAGATCAAGAAGTCCATGGTAAAGCATTGGTCTACTTCGATAATGCCGCTACAGTGCAGAAGCCACAGCGGGTTATAGACGCTATTACGCAATACTATTCAGCATACAACAGTAATATTCACAGAGGAGCTCATTTCTTAGCGAATAAGGCTACA
>DKPS01000034.1 GCA_002471345.1 Saprospiraceae bacterium UBA7328 | reverse complement strand
AGAGGAACTCCAAGAATTGCCAATGCTTTGTTAAGAAGAATTAGAGATTTTGCCCAAATTAAAGGAGATGGAACAATTAGCATTGAAATAGCAAAATTTGGCTTAAATGCATTGGACGTTGATGACATGGGGCTGGATGAAATGGATAATCGAATTCTCAGTAGTATTATTGAAAAATTTAAAGGTGGACCTGTTGGATTGTCCACCATAGCCACAGCTGTGGGCGAAGAAGCAGGTACTATTGAAGAGGTGCATGAACCATTTTTAATCATGGAGGGATTTGTACAAAGGACACAACGAGGTAGGATTGCCACTGAAAAAGCTTACAAACATTTGAACATTCCACGACCACGTGATGCAGGATCTTTGTTTGGTTAGATTATAGTTTTTATCTTCATCATTATGATTATAGCATTAAAAGTTATCCTTGGGTTTTTAGGAATCGTATTACTCTTTTTATCTGGAAGGAGGATTTTTGATACCGAAAAGATTGCAAAGGAGCATTCCATTCAATCATTAAATGCTACAGGTAGCAATTATCTTAAAGGTGATATTGGCGGTATTCTTTTGGCAGCTTCCATTTTTATTGGTCTTTTTCTTTATGATGGAATGCATTGGATGTATCCAGCGATAATAATATTAGGATGTGTTTCGATAGTAAGAATCATTAGTCTTGTCACAGCTGGTTATAGTAAACAGGGCACTATCGCTATTGGAGTGGAGCTTCTATTGATTGGATTATTGCTTGGTATAAATTTATTGAGCTCATAATGGATGCAGATTTGCTTCCACTTATTCCTTTATTCTTTTTAGTTGCATTGTTTTATTCTTCAGCTGGTTTTGGAGGAGGTTCGAGCTATTTGGCAATTTTGGCATTGTTCCCAATAGAGTATAGTTCTATTAGGCACATAGCGTTGATTTGTAATATAACGGTTGTGGCAGGCTCTGTTTTTTTATTCTATCGTAATGATTTGATACCATATAAGAAAGTTTGGCCTCTAATTCTTTTTAGTATTCCATTGGCATATTTAGGCGGCACTTTTATTTTGAGTAAAAAAGTCTTTTTTGTTTTCTTGGGTATGACCTTATTGTTAGCAGGTATGGCTATGCTGTATGAAAAAAAAGGCGAGATAAGACGTCTTCCTCAATATTCTAATGGATTCATTGGTGGGGGAATTGGATTTTTATCAGGACTAGTGGGAATAGGTGGAGGAATCTTTTTGTCTCCTGTACTTTATCTTTCTAAATGGCATTTTCCTAAATCAATTGCGGCCACGACAGCTCTTTATATTTTAGTGAATTCACTGGCAGGCCTAGCAGGTCAGTTGTCTTCTGATGACCTTAATGTTGATGTTAATATTATTGTTTCCTTGGTCGTAGCAGTGTTCATAGGAGGGCAAATTGGTTCTCGACTCACTATTTTCAAGATAAATCCTATATGGGTGAAAAGAATATCCGCTGTATTGATTTTTTTAGTGGGAGTAAGATTATTAGTTCAGAATATGATTTAAATCACTTCTATTCGAAGACCACTGTTTTGTTACCATGTACAATCACATTGTGATTTATGTGTGACCATATCGCTTTAGCTAAGACTATTTTTTCTATATCCCTTCCTTTTCTCTTCATATCTGATATGTTATCTCTATGAGTGATTGGTGTGATGTCTTGAGCGATGATAGGACCTTCATCTAGATCTGCGGTTACATAATGTGCTGTAGCTCCCATAAATTTTACTCCTCTATCAAAAGCTGCTTTGTATGGATTCGCTCCTACAAAGGCTGGAAGCGATGAGTGGTGTATATTAATGACTTTATTTGGGAATTGAGAGACGAAGTCATCAGATAGAATCTGCATATACCTAGCAAGTACTACGAAGTCTATATTATTGCTTTCTAGAAGCTCTAACTGTTTTCTCTCTTGTATGGCCTTAGTATCTTTTGTGACAGGAATGTGATGAAATGGAATATTATAATTTTCGATTATTGAAGAAAGTTTTTGATGATTACTTATGATGAAGGGAATCTCCACATCCCATTCTCCACTTTGATATCTTGATAATATATCGTGGAGACAGTGAGAATATTTAGAAACAAAAATTGCTAATCGAGGTCTCTTTTGGGTAAAATATAACGTGCTTTGGATTTGAAATTTATTGCCAACAAGAGTCTGAAAATACTCGCCAATTTTATCATGTGGAATACGGAACCCGCTCAGTTCCCATTCTACTCTCATAAAGAAAAGTTGATTATCAAGATCTACATGTTGATCTATGTCTACTACATTGCCATCATTCTTAAGTAAAAAGTCAGTTACGGCATGTACTATTCCTTTTTGATCTGGAGCACTAAGTAGGAGTATGGCATTGTTTTTCATCTGTCTCACTTTCATCATTTTTGAACTTCAAATACAGTGCCGCCTAGGATATATGTTGAAACTATTTGATTTTCTAAGTAGGCTGTGATGTGGAGAATATAAGGTATGGACATAAAAAAAGCCGGTCGTTGATATCCTACGACCGGCTCCGCAAATTATAATCCCATGAACACACCCCGTATTTAAGTATAGCAAAACGGGTGTGGGAATATTAAAATCTCATATAAGCTAACCAAAACTCATTTTATGATATTTCTCAAAACTTTTTTTCAAACTTTTTCGTCCATTGTCTTTTAGAAAAGTTGATTGTTAATAGTGAGTTGCAGTCCCGAAAGAACTCTATTTCATGAGCTCTAATGCAACTCTCTATTAACAATTCATATCCCATGAACATATCCGAATTAATGGACGTCCGACTCGTTTGTCGGTTTGTAAATCAATTACAATTCAAATATGAAGAGTAATATAGATCAAATCAAAGACAAAAATTGACAATTATTCTGTCAAATTAATAATTTCATACGATTAAAAATTGTCTAATGATTTGATAATTAGAATATTACATCAAAATTAAAGAGAGCACTATTCTTTAATAGCGCTAAAATTGGTTAGATAGTTTCGTTTATTTCTTTGATTTTGGAATAAAAACTATTCAGATAAGTGGAAAAAGTTGGCTGACCGAGTATTAAATTCAGTCAGCCCTTGCAAATTATATTCCCATGAACAGTTCCTTGATTCAAGCAGAAACGCTCTACTCAAATAAGGATAGAATAACTTTTATTAACCAAAACTCATTTTCAAATTCTTTGCATCCAATATCTCTTCTTGCTCTTTCTCGTTTATGGAAGTTGAAGTAAATGATTGTTAATAGAGAGTCGCTAATTCGAAAGAGCTTCTGTAAGTCAAGATCCGCTCCTCCTCCCCTAAGTAAAGTAAGAGCAACCCACTATTAACAATTCATAACTCGTACCGCGTAATGCGATAATCCCATGAATTTTTATCCGGTTATTTTTTTGGATGTCCCGACTCTTTTGTCAGGTGTGATTCAATCACGATGTAAATATGAATAGAAAGTGAGGGCTAAACAAAGACAAAAATTGATATTAATTCCATTATGTATATTCAATATATATTAGTGGATGAATATAAAATACTGATAATCAAACATATACAATTAATGTTATTAGCATTCAAATTCTAATAATTGGCTATCATGCCATTGAAGGGAGAGTAAATTATTTTGAAAAAAGATGAGATTTTGAGTTGAACAAGGCTTTGTTAATAATAAATACATTAAAAAGCTAGTCGTCTTGAATAAGTATACAACCTCTATATCTCTGTATCGGCCTTATTTTTCACTTGATCCATTGTGTCCATAAACACGTTCCAGAAATCAGTGAAAATAGATTTGAAGGCTTTTAGAATTCCACTGCTCTGTTCATTGACTTCCATAAGATGTCCATATAGGCGGCTTTCGGCCATTACATTATCTGATAGGATTCGGAAGTTGGTGGCTAATGCTACTAGTCCTCCTATAATCATTGTGAATACTACACCTAGTAAAATTCCACCTGCCAGTTGATTTATAAAATTTATTCCTACAGCTTTGAAAAGGTCTTCTATTTTGTCGCCAAGAAATTTGAAAACGAGAAGCGTGAAAAAGAAAGTGAAAAGAAGGCCGATAATAAACTCAACTCCTTCATTAAATGTCAATATTTGTTTTAAATATTTAATGACTATAGGTGAGAACTTCATGGCTACAATCAGAGCGACAAAAATCGAAAGTGTATCTACAACAGTTTTCACGAGTCCTCTTGAATAACCTACATAAAAACCATATGTTATGAGGAGAGCTGATATTATATCTAAGACCATTTTTTTAGTGTGATATTACAATATACAGCAAAGGTGGTTAGAACTTGTCAGTCTTGCAAACCGTTAGTAGATTAGATATAATTATTGGTATAAATAATTGAATTTGTGCAGGTGATATATGATTATTAATTTTAATGTGAATTTCAAGATTGAAGATGTCGAATTATACAGAAGATAATATTAAGTCACTGGATTGGAAAGAGCATATCAGGCTAAGACCTGGTATGTATATTGGAAAACTGGGGGATGGGTCGTCTAGGGATGATGGAATATATATACTCTTGAAAGAAGTTTTTGATAACTGTATTGATGAGTATGTCATGGGTTTTGGAAAGAAAGTAGACCTTAAGATTTCCGATGGAACTGTGAGTATAAGGGATTATGGTAGAGGGATACCGCTAGGTAAAGTAATTGACTGTGTGTCCAAAATAAATACCGGTGGGAAATATGATTCAAAAGCCTTTAAAAAATCTGTTGGTCTAAATGGTGTAGGTACTAAAGCGGTCAATGCACTGAGTAACTACTTTAAAGTTCAAGCATTTAGAGATGGCAAAACTAAAGTTGCAGAATTTAAAAGAGGTAACATTACAGAAGACTATAAAATTTCAAAGGCGAATGATGAGAATGGGACATTGGTAGAGTTCAGGCCTGATGGAGAAATATTTAAGAAATATAAGTACCAGTCTGATTTTGTAGAGGAGCAATTGTGGAATTACGCCTATCTCAATGCAGGTTTAAAGATTCATTTTAACGGAAAGGTAATTCAATCCAAAAATGGTCTTTTGGACCTTCTCACCAATAGGACAAATGTAGATGCTTTAAGGTATCCAATAATTCATATTCAAGGAGAGGACATAGAGATCGCATTGAGCCATGGCAATGCACATGGAGAGGAGTATTATTCTTTTGTGAACGGTCAGAATACTACTCAAGGTGGAACTCATTTAGCTGCATATCGAGAAGGAATAGTAAAAACAATAAGAGAGCACTTTAGTAAGAATTTTGATACCAAAGACATACAAACAGCCATAATTGGTGCAATAGCGGTGAAAGTAGAAGAGCCAGTATTTGAGTCACAAACCAAAACTAAACTGGGATCTTTGAATATGGCTCCTGATGGGGTGACTGTGAGAAGTTTTATTATCGACTTTTTGAAGTCTCAATTGGACAATTATCTCCATAAAAATCAAGAAGTAAAACAGGCATTGCTTAAAAGAATACAACAGTCTGAAAGGGAAAGAAAAGAAATAGCAGGTATTAAAAAATTAGCAAATGATAGAGCTAAAAAAGCAAATCTTCATAATAAGAAGCTAAGAGATTGTAGAGTTCATCTTGGTGATAAAAGGGGAGATGATGAGATTAAGAAGGAAACTACAATATTCATAACAGAGGGAGATTCAGCCAGTGGATCTATCACTAAAGCAAGAAATGTACAAACTCAGGCAGTTTTCAGTCTTAGGGGGAAACCACTGAACTGTTTTAATATGACTAAAAAGGTCGTGTACCAAAATGAAGAATTTAATCTACTTCAGCATGCTCTTAATATAGAGGATGGTATTGATGGTTTGAGATTTAATAAGGTCGTTATTGCTACTGATGCAGATGTGGACGGTATGCATATTAGGTTATTATTGCTCACATTCTTTCTTCAATTTTTTCCAGATTTGGTGAGGAATGGACATTTGTACATTCTAGAGACACCACTATTCAGAGTGAGGGATAAGAAGCAGACATTTTATTGTTACAGCGAATCTGAAAAGAGAGAAGCCTCTGAAAAATTGAGAGGAAAACCTGAAATAACCAGATTCAAAGGACTAGGTGAGATATCTCCAGATGAGTTTGGAGGGTTTATTGGAGAGGATATCAGACTAGAGCCAGTATACCTTAAGGGTGCAGCAGATATAGACAAAATACTTACCTATTTTATGGGTAAAAACACCCCTGAAAGACAGACATTTATCATCGATAACTTAAGAGTAGAATTGGATAAAATGCAAGCAGAGGCTAATACAGATGATGACCAAAACGTGTCTGAAGTAACTGATAGCCAATTAGTTGAAGAGGCGGCGTAATACTCAAGACGCTATAATTTTCTAATCCAAATATTTCTATATTTCACTGGATTTCCATGATCTTGCAGTTGTATTGGTCCATCTCCGTGTGCAGGATTTTTAGGTAGTCCAATATAGGGGGTGGTACCTCTTATTTCTGTATGATTTTGCACAATAACCCCATTGTGGATTACTGTAATGAATGCAGAGCTCGTTTTAATTCCATCACTATTAAATGTAGGAGCTTTGAATATGATATCGTAAGTATTCCATTCTCCAGGTGGGCTCATAGCATTCACTAGTGGCATAGATTGCTTATAAATGGAGGCAGCCTGACCGTTAGAATAGGTTCGATTATTATAACTATCCAGAACCTGCACTTCATACATATTTTGTAGAAACACTCCACTATTGCCTCTTCCTTGCCCTTCACCTTTTATTTCTGTAGGAGCTGTCCATTCTATATGAAGCTGGCAATCTCCAAAATTTTCTTTTGTATAGATGGCTCCAGTTCCTCTTTGTACTGTCATTGATTCTCCATCTACTTTCCAATTCACATTAGAACTATCTCCATGCCACCATGCATCCGCATTGCTTCCATTAAAAAGAATAATGGCATCAGAGGGAGCACTACCATTATATGAGCCCATTATTGCTCTTGGTTCTGGTTCCCATACTTCCGTAGCTTTAGGATCTTTGATTTGGGCGTGAATTATATTCAGTAGAATAGTAAGGGCTAAAGTGAATATTATTTTTTTCATGAATAATTTTTGTACTTATTACTTTCTAAATATAAAAAAATGGATACTAGAAAGAGGAAGGAATTATGAGTGATTTACAAGGACTCAAGTTATACATATTGATTTATTAAAATCGTGGTCTCCGTTTTGCGGTTTTCCTTCTAATCATTGATTGAAATGAACTTCAAATCTAACAGCACTAAAATTTTTCAATGGATCGTCAGATCGAATTGAAGGGATGTTTTTCTGAATTTTTAGATTTTTCCCAAAGGTCAGACTTCCCTTTTGATCAACATTTGAAATTACCCAGTTGCTTCCCGTTAATTCTGTAGTGTAATACCTTTTGCTATCAAAATTTGAATTAATAGCTATGAAGCTCATAGTCTCCCAAGGACGTGTATAAAGGTCAGGATAGAGAGAGAATATGCCATAAACTTTGTTTTCATCAGAAGTTAAAGTCAATATCTTGGCCGCTCCATTGATATGATGAAATATTTTTTCCTCAAATTCTAACTGACCCGTTTGTTGAAAAACCCGAAATCCATGATAAGGCTTGAAAACTGGAGAATAATCTGCATTGTCCCCATTAACTAGTAGTATGTCGTCTTTCCCATCTTCATTAATATCATCAATTGTAAAATCCAAACATCCATAAAGAGGATGAAAACGTAACAGGATCTTCTGTGTAAACTTCAACTCTCCTTCATTTTTATAGAGAACAATTTTTTCATCTCCTTGAGAAAATAGAGCAACGATATCATCTAAACCATCCTTATCCAAGTCAGTAACTATGCTTTTAGATGCACCAGTGAACGAACTGATTTGAACTGGTTCGAAACTACCTTTTTCATAAAGCCATAGCCCTCCTGTTTCTTTATTATCATTTGTGGATCCAAATTGTGAGATAATGTATTCTTCATTTTGATCCTTATCTAAGTCAGATAATGTGAAATGAATAGGTCGGTGCAAGTTTTCAATAAGTGTATCACTTATTTGATTGCTTACTTCTACTATTGATCCTTTAGCTTCATGATGAGGGCCTAATTCGCCCATGTTAAGAACTATTAATGAAGAGTCATTCCTAATTTTTACTTGAATTGGAAGCAGATCAGTACTTGCAGAATGTGTGTCCTTTTTAGTAAAAGATCCTGAATAAATATCACCCTGTAGGGTACCAATAACCAAGTTGTGTTTTTCATCTTCTACCATAGAAATGATAAAAGGAGGAATACTTTCAAAAGATAAAGAATCGGTCAGATTCATCTTGATTTTGTCTATAGTCTGAGTATCAATAGAGGGAAGCGTGAGGCTAAAAGGAGCATTTGAGTAGTAGTAATGATATATTGTATTCCAGTCTTCTTTAGGTACAATTTGACCTGTTAATTCTATTTTTTTCTTCATGATAGGCAACACCTTTTGCCAGCTTGCTTTGTCTAGGAGATGAGGTGGTGTGTAGAGATGACAAGACGAACAATACGTTTGAGCTACTTTTTCTTCTGTAGTGACTTGTTCTTTCCCTAAAAAATCACAACTAAAAATTAAAGTAAAAAAGAAAGTTAGAATCAATAGAACATGAAGAAATCTCATATCGTATAGCAAATGTAATAGATGATTTCTTAAATTTCCTCTAGGATTCTGAACAAAAGAAAACTAGGGTCTAAAGCATTTTTGTCTTTAAATGCAAAGTTTAAAAGACCCAATAATCAGGTCTTTCTAATGTACTATTCAATATTGTAGTACAGTCCACACATCGTTGAGGATTTGGAGCACCAGGCCTTGTAAAACATTCTGAATCGATAAAGTAACCTTTTCTGGAGGGTACTGCAAAAAATCGCTGAAAGCTTTCTGATGCAACAGAAAAATACCCTTGAACCGTCTGATCAGGATTAGTTGTGTTGGTCAAATTTCCAAATATTACTCCTGGAGGAGGGTCGAAGAGTGTTCCATCAATATTGATCAATTGATCTACTTGTTTCCAATATTCATACTCCTCAGGATGAATGCTATATTGAAATACATTAAATAGGTAAACAATATGAAACCTATCATTAAAAGATGTACTCACAAGTGGCAGATTAGTAATTTTTCGATCAGAAAAATCAGAAGATTCAGCGATGACAATATTATTGAAATCTAAATTGTCTGTGATAAAACAATTTCTTGGATTGAGAAGGCCAAATGCTCTTTCTACAAACTGATACTCCCCTTTTACACGCCATCTGAGAAATGTATTTTCTTGAAGTGTTGAAGTCGTAGCATAGAGCTCAATGGTTTCTCTTTCGGCAACATTACCCGATTCACTAATAGTTTCTACAGCAACTAAATCAAAATCTAAATTTTCTATTTCAGGACTTTTCTGAGGAATAGATTGAGGTTCACTTACAATTAGTTCACCTCCAGGAAGAGTAATTTCTATATGATAGGATTCATTAATATCAATATCTAGAAAGGCTGTATAGTCGCCTGGTGATTCTAGAGATTCAATATAATTGAAACTTTCATTTTGAGAATTCTTCAATACGACCTGAGCTCCTAAAATTGGATCTAATATATTATCATTACCAATTCCAAGAATTGGACTGAGAGCAACATTAATAGTGGATTCTCCACCTTTATCAGTGATCAGTCCATTTATAACCACAGACCGTTTATCTGAATTTATATCAAGATCAATTTCATCAATGCATGATACAATAAAAAGAATTATAAATAGAAGAGCACCAAGAGATAAGTATCTTTTCATTGTACTATTATTTGAATTTGAAGTTATAAGTGACGGCAGGAAAGATCGATCCTAGGGTGGCCACTCTAAAAGTATTTAGACGCTGAAAAGGTCTCTGTCTGAAAAATACTGAGTAAGCATTTTTTCTATTATATAGATTATACACCGATAATGTTATTGAACTTTCTACTTTCCCAGATTTATTTAGGAATGGTCCAACAGTATAAGCAATGTCCAGTCGATGATAGGATGGAATTCTAAATTGATTTCTTTCAGAAAAAATAGGAATGTTTCGAACATTGTCTACAGTGAAGTTACTGATAGGTGCAGTAAGAGGCCTTCCTGTGCTATAAGTGAAATTTACAGATAAACTAGCTTTTTCTTTTACTTTTCGACTCATGTTAAAATTAAGTACATGAGGTTTGTCATAATTGGATGAAAACCAATCTCCACCATTTACAGCTCTTTGTGTAGATGTAGCTTCAACTTTCCGCTCAGATCGCGAATAGGTATAATTAAAATCGAATTGAGTGTTTCCTTTTTTACTTATATTCAATTCAGCTCCATAAGCTCTTCCTATTCCGTCTACAAGGTCCCTCTCTAAGAATTCATTCAAAATCAAATCAGGAAAATCACGATATTCTACAATTGCATTTTGATCTCTGTAAAAAGCTTCTACTCCTAAGTCCATTTTTGCATTAAGGACTTTTCCAAAGAATCCTAAGCTGTAATTGTCAGATGTCTGGGGTTCTGTATAGGCTCCCGAAAGTTGCCACACATCTACTGGTGTGGAAGAAGCAGTATTAGATATTTGATTTAAAAATTGAAAGCCTTTATTGTACCCTGCTTTTATAGAGAAGTTTTCAGAAGGTTTGAAATTAAGGGATAGTCTAGGTTCTATCCCATTGTAACTTGCTATTGATTCTCCATCATTATAAGAGACCGTATTAATAAGTGACTCAGCTGTTCTTATTTGGTTAGGCTCATATTGAGCTACCTCGCCAGGACCTAGATTAGAGTACTGTGTATATCGCATTACCCCAAATAGACTAAGAGATGGAGTAATATCCCATTCTATCTGGGCATATGGTGATATGGATGTTCCCAGTTGATTGCTTAGTATTTTTGGAACTGTAGTTGAACTTTCTCCAAAAGGCTCTAAAATTCCTGGTTCGATAGTAAATCGATTTGCTGCCACTCCAACAAAAACATTCATATTTTCATTAAGAATGAATAGGTTATTGATAGATCCTCTGAGGTATTTCACTTTGTTAGAGTATATCGACGAGTTGATATTTTCAATATCGAGCAGTGAACTTTCATATTGTCCAATATTCAACATAGCTCGAATATTCCATTTATCAGAGACTAAGTGACTTATATATCCAGAAATGGTCTGAGTTTGATATTCAAAATTGATGTCACTTCC
Organism: Saprospiraceae bacterium UBA7328; assembly: GCA_002471345.1. Classification (GTDB taxonomy): domain Bacteria; phylum Bacteroidota; class Bacteroidia; order Chitinophagales; family Saprospiraceae; genus UBA7328. The sequence continues at coordinate 18,074 of DKPS01000034.1, read as the reverse complement.
AAATTGAAATTCATCTGAAGTAATCAGACCTGAGAATCCGACTTTAGTTTTATCTGAAAGTCTAGCATCTGCTTTTGCAGTGAAATCATAAAAGAAAGTATGACTATTCTTTACATTGATATCTTTTACAAGATTCAAGATGTAATCCATATAGCTCGCTCTTCCGCCTATTATGAATGAGCTTTTACCTTTCTTAATAGGTCCTTCTAATGTAAGGCGAGAAGCTGCTAATCCAATTCCGCCCTGAGCTTTCATATCGTTTTTATCGCCTTCTTTGAGATCTACCTGAAGAACAGAAGAAAGTCTTCCACCATATTGAGCAGGTTGGTTTCCTTTATAAAGTGAAACTCCACTTATCATATCTGGATGAAAAAGAGAAAAGAAACCTAGAGTATGTGTAGGGTTTATGATCAATGCATCATCCTGGAGTATAAGATTTTCATCAGAATTACCTCCTCTTACATTAAATCCAGAGGCGCCATCTCCTACACTTGTTACTCCTGATATAGATTGAATAGACCTTAAAACATCCACTTCGCCTAACAGTTGACTCTTTTGTTGAAGCTCTTCTATGTTTAATCTTTCTACACTGGTTATGTTTTGTTGAATCAAGTCTGCCTCAGAATCTCCCTCTATAACAACTTGGTCTAATAGTACCGATGCTGTTGCCATTTCTAGATCTAAAGAGGCATTCTGATAGATTGATACTTGATATTTCTGAGGGGTATACCCTGTAAAAGAAAATGTAATAGCATGATCACCAACTGAAAGATCTAATTGATAATAACCATTAGCATCTGAAGCCGTGCCTATTCCAAGTTTTTCTACTAATACAGTTGCTCCTATAATTGCTTGCCCTGACTCTTCATCTAAAAGTGTTCCAGAGAGCCTTGCTTTTGTTGCACCTGAATTTGGTGTGCCAAAAGTTACGGTTTGAGTGATTACTTCTTGCCCTATCATTTGTAGCCCTAGAAGGACGAAAATGAATAGAAGGCCAAATTTTATTTTAATCATTTATCTATTTGTCACTTTGATTGATGAGAAGGAGTACATCTGCGGTCATGAATGAAATGGAATCTTGCATTTGTTTTGGACCTAAATTGTAGGAACCTAAAAGCAAGTCATCTTCTCCATCATGGTTGATATCACCTTTTTCCATTATCATCCAGTTTCCTTTTTTAGAATTTCTAAAGACATAAGGGCTAAATGAAATTTTCTCTTCAGAAATATTCTTTAATAAAACTATCTTATGGTGAGAAAGTTCAGCAAAATAACAACTCAATACCACATCAATTTTACCATCTTTATCCACATCTATCAATTTACCCTGAGTAGCGCCGTGTATATTAAAGTTGTATACCTTTTCAAATCTATAATTACCTCTATTTAAATAGATCTTCATGCCATGATATGCTTTTGGAATAATGGAATAATCAGCATTATCTCCATTTACTATAAGTAAATCATCCAGGCCATCACCATTAATATCAGCAACGTCTATATCACTCAATCCATATTCAGGTTTAAACCTTATCAATTCTTTCACATCGTACCCAGTGTCTTTTTTAATCAATGCAAAAATTCCTTCTTGAGCTTGACTTAAAGATGTGACTAGTGTCTTGTCTTCATTTTTTATTAATTGAGCAGGCATTATTCTATAGGATCCAGGAAGGTTATGAATGGATTTTGATTCATTTAGACTTTCAGAATTTCGAATGGATAGTTGGCCTGATTTGAAACCAAATTCTGAAGTCAAAATATCACTTCCATTTATGTATAACTGCACAGGGCGTTCTAGTTTGTCGTACAGTAATTGAGCACTATCCATAGATTGGTTGAGTATTGCTACTTCTCCAAAAGGGCCATGATGGGGATTTATGGTAGATGTAGAAACCAAGTATATCTGCTCTTTGTGCGGATAGATGTGAGTAATATCACGATTGAGAGGAATGAGCATATCTAAAGAGTGGTCATCATTCAGACGATGAAGTGCCCTCCCACTTCCTATAAGAATTTTATCATTTTGAATTAAAGCAGCCGTGACTTCTGAAGGGTATTCATCTTCAAAATCTACAATTACTTCATCAAAAAAGGTCTGAATAGGCCAATTGTCTAATGAGTCCACTTGCTCATTATCAAGTCCGAAGGTGAGGTAATAGTCCACAATTATATCCCAATTTTCATCATCCATTGGGATATTTCCCTGTTTAGAATAAAATGATGTATTGGCATATGAATGTTTTGATTTAGGATTCCATATGTAGAATTGAGACATCTTTGGAATAATGGAATTTGCCCACACTTCTTTTGTGAGAGATTGTGGTTCAGGAACTAAATGACAACTTCCACAGTATTGTTTAACGCTTCTTGGAATATCGGTTTCAGAATTAGGGCTTTTTTCACCACACTGAAAAAATAAAAAGCTAAAAAATAATATACCAATTAAAACCTTCATCTGCTTTGTCATTACAGATTTTCTTTGTCATAAATAATAGTAGTTTTTCCCTGATAATCGGTTCCTAATATTTTACTAACTCCATTTGGCACATTAATAATTCTACTACTTTGTGAAAGAAATCCATTTCCAATAGGCATCTCTTGAGCCCATGAATTAGCCTCTGAGCTGTATGTCAATGTAAAAATGTTCTGAGGTATTCTTATAGTTTCACCTTTGATAGCGTTGAGGTCATGCTTTCTTATTTTTCCCTTATTTGAACTAGATATGAAAGTAACTTTTTCATTTACAATGGTTTTTACCAATGCCTTTCCATCATCTGGGACATAGAATCCACTATGAGAAGACTGCAGAGGTTCAAATGTTCCGTCACCTTTACCTTTTAATACTAATCCATTGAGAGCATCCATTCTGCCAAAGACTAGCTCGTTTCCATAATCATTTCCAATAAGTAGAATATCTTCTATCCCGTCATTATCAACATCCTCTATAGCTGTACCAAAAACTGGAGCTATCTGAGCTATATTAGGCAATGGAGAAAGATTGTAATCTAGATTTCCTTCGTTCCAGAGAATGGCACTATAGGCATAATTGGCTTCATGGACATCGGTCTCTTTTAAAGTTTCAGAGGTAATCAATGTATTGATATCTGCCTTAGCATACAAGTCATATGAGGGCAACATTTTTCTTATTGAATTGATCTCTTTTGCAAAGTCCATACGACTGCAGAATGGATACTCTCTTCTGCTACCATCTTCTTCTTTTGCAAATACAAAAGGTAAAGCATCTGTGGAACCATTGCCGTCAAAATCATTTACATATATGCGGTATGGGTATTTTTCTGTGATTGGGAAATAGGTGTTCAGACCAATATTGCCTAATACATAATCCACATCGCCATCTTTATCTAAATCACTTGCAGTGATACTGTTCCAAAGCCCTTTTTTGCCAGTTGTGCCAGCTATTTCCACAGCAGTAAAGCCATTTTCATTATTTTTTAGAAAAAGTAATTCATCTAACTCCCGAGTTACTATGAGATCAACTTTTCCATCATCATTGAAATCTGTCCATACTGCATCAGTTACCAAACCAAGGCTATCTGTAGGTAATTTGTCAGAAATAATAAAAGAGACTTTATCACTTGTAGATTGATTTTCAAGAATATAAGATCTTGTTTTCTCAGGATAATTTCCTGACCTCACTCTTCCTCCGATAAATAGATCAATGTCTCCATCTGCATCAAAATCGGCACCTTTTATGTTTAGAGCATTGGACAAATATTTAGGAAGAGCTGTAGAATCATATTGTAATTTTCCATTTTTTGAGATATATAACTTGTCTTTCAGTTGATTGCTACCTTCTTCATGTTCATAACTACCAGAAGAAATGAATAGGTCATTTTTTCCATCACGATTTGCATCAAAAACCAAGGCACCACTTTCTTCGTTAGCAGGGTCACTTACAGTCAGGGTGTCATTGTTAAATGAACCGTCGGATTGTTGTATTAAAAAATGTCCACTAAAAAATGCAGAGCCACTTACATAGATATCATCGGTACCATCATTATTAATGTCACCAACTGTAAGAGCAGGGCCATATTGTGATAGTTTATGTGGAAGGAGAGGTTGAATATTATAGTCAATAAAATCATCCTCAATATGTCTATGATCGAAATTGGGATCAAGAGTCATAAGAGTAGGGCTTTTATTATCCTCGGTTGAGGGTAGTTCTCTACCATCATCAGCATACGATATATTCAGTGTTTGGTTAGGACTGACACCCTTTAGTTGATGATAGGATTGATCAGGCCAAACCACTTTAAGCTCAATTTTTTCAGAATGATTGCCTAGACCAAAATGTACTTTCTTGCTGTAGGATGATAGGTAGCCCCTAAATATGGAATGTTCGTAAAAAAGGGTTTCATCATTGTGTTTTACAATAATTTGTGTTCCAATAGCATCAAGGTTTTGACTTGTTCCTTTTAGATTTATGTTGAGGTAATTTCCTGAATTTTCTACAGCATTTTGATTGTTTTTCATGATAGTAAGAGAGTCATTGATATTATTAATGACTATGTCTAAATCGCCGTCATTATCCAGGTCTCCATAAGCAGCTCCATTAGAGTATCCAGGTCTTTGAAATCCCCAATCATCAGTTACATCCTCAAATGAAATTCCATTACCCTTAAAAGCATAATTGTGCTCTTTGATAGAAGGAATCCTGCTCAACATGAGCTCCTTCGAAGCAAACCGATAACTATCAGCTTTAAAATCAATAAAATCGTGATCAGTAACATCCTTAGGAAATCCATTAGTAACTATCAAATCCCGATATCCATCATGATCAAAATCGGCAATAAGCGGTGTCCAACTCCAATCCGTGCTTGACATACCTGCCATTAATGAAATTTCTGAATATTCAGGATTTTGGTCTGGACTTATTCCATTGTTTAGTTGCAATGAATTTCTTACATATTGATAGCTGTAGCCAAATCTTTCATTATTCAGGTAGGTATTATAATTTGTCTCTCCTAAAAGTCTTTTTTGGCGATAGTTGGTTTCTGGAAACATGTCCAATGCAACTATCTCATCAAATCCATCATTATTCAAATCCACAACATCATTTCCCATGGCAGAATGTGATGTATGTTTTAATAACTCTCTAGCCATTTCTTTAAATGTTCCATCCTTTTGGTTCATATAAATAAGATCATCTGATAGGAAATCATTACTGATATAAATATCCTTCCATCCGTCTTTATTGATGTCACTGATATTTACTCCAAGACTGAATCCAGGAATATTAATTCCAGCTTGATCAGATACATTGACAAAATGATGCTGACCTTGATCAGAGATATCATGGCGGAATAATTTATCTATTCGCTGATAGTATCCACGTTGATTCTGATTTCTGAATTGACTATGAAATCGAGTATCTCCCATTTCATTAATGATAATGATTACATCTAGATCACCATCATTATCATAATCAAAGAAGGCACTATTTACTGAGTAGCTGTCATCATCAAGTCCAAAAGAATATGCTTCATCAGAAAATACTGGGATGCCATTTTCATTTGGTCCTTTGTTGATATATAGATTGTTTTGTCGTTTTACAGAATCCTTAGAGGTTGTATTGGTAATGTAAATGTCTTGCCATCCGTCGGCATTGATATCGACGACGGCTACTCCGGAGCTCCATTGTCCAGAGGAGGAGATTTGGGCCTCGTTCGAAATATCTTCAAACTTTAAACCACCTTGATTTAGATAAAGCGCATTCTCCACCATATTGCCAGCAGCAAAGATGTCTTCGAGCCCATCATTATTAAAATCGCCTATTCCTATTCCCCCACCATTGTAGATGTACTCAAATTCTAGAATATTGAAACTATCAGACTCCGTTATTCTATTAGAAAAATGGATATTACTTTCTGAAGGATCAATGGTTTCAAATTGATTTGATCTTTGGGAACATGAAAGTGCTATAAGGGTTATTAATAAGAAAAAGTAGTTTTTAATTTTCATAAACGAGGTTAGTCTTCAACTGAAAATAGCCGATAATTAGAATTGTTAACTCCAAAAATGAATGCTTTTTTTGAGTTAACGATATCAATAGGTTTTATGCTTCTGATTTCTCCTTTAATGTTTAATCCGGATTGTTTCTTGCTCAGTACTGTTAAGGAATCATTTCCATTATTTTTCACCACTAGACCGTGAGAAGAATCCATTCTACCTATCTCAGGTTTTAATCCATAAAGATTACCACCCAAAACAATATCAATGTATCCATCGTCATCTATATCATCTAAGGCAATGGCATATACTGGAGCAAATTGGGCTATATCTGGTAATGGAGCAAGGTCAAACCTAAGACCTCCTCTATTCCATAATATGCTGCTATTTAGATTTGTCACAATACTTGTTTGACCTAATGCTAATTGACTTTCATCCAGAAGATCTGAGATATCTTTAGAAGCATATTCGGCATTCTTAAGTGCAGCTTTTTTTATTAAAGGTAATTGAGCCGTAAGGTCATTTTTAGACGCAAATAGCGAAGATTTTTGATCTTCTGGCCCATACCATTGAATTAGGCATTCAGATTTTTGATTTTTGTCAAAATCCCCTACTAAGAGGGATAATGGTTTCTCGGTGCTGGCTTGGAGTTTTGAATTCAATCCCCAATTTCCAGCTACTATTTCTTGTAATCCATCATTGTTTAGATCTGCCACAGCTAAAGATTGCCAAAGACCTTCACTTCCTTTTACACTTCCCACTTTAGAAAGAGTTCCATTGGTGTTTTTTAAAATAGTAATAGGCATCCATTCTCCTACAACAACTAGATCGTCGCTATCATCATTATCCACATCTATCGCTATTGCATCGGTTACCATCCCCATTGGCCCTGTGTCATTTGATGTAATATCTTTCCACTCACCAGATGCCATCTCAGCGAAAAGATAGCTTCTGGGTATTAGTCCATAGTTGCCAGGGACTATCCGTGCTCCAATAAATATCCCTCTAATTCTAGGTGTAAGTTGTATTTCCTCGATTACTGAAAAATTTCCTAGTGCATTTAATCCAATATTATTTGCAGGAATAAATTTCCCTTTGCTATCATTGAGATATACTCTAAGTGTATATTCTTGAGGAGTAACCCGAGGATCGTTGCCACCATTTCCAATCAATAAATCAAGGTCATTATCACCATCCAAGTCTATAAGGAGTCCACATGTGCTTTCGTGTGATGAATCTTTTTCTAGATGTGGTTCTGAAATTTGCACAAAACTTCCATTGCTCTGTTGAGTAAGGACTTTATCACTTTGACCAATTGATGAAAGGAGTATAACATCTTCTAATTGATCATTATTGATATCGCCACTGAGTATAATGGGGCCTTCACTTGATACCATATGTGGCATGAGGCTCTCATAATCAAAATCATTGAAAAGATTTTCTTCATGTTCTATACCTGAAGGAAGATTTTGAGTCTGTTCATTAAACAGAGGCTCTATTTTATTTGGGGTTTGATTTGAGTCACATTCCTTTCCTTCACTTTCTTTGATAATGAGATGTTGATCAGCTTGCACATTTGAGATTGTGTTGCATATGCCAGATGGCCAGTAAACAGCAATTTCATCTATCTGGATATTTGGACCAATACCTATGGTCATCTTTGGTTCAGTTGCACTTTGAAACCCTCTAGTTTGATAATTCTGTTGATGAGTTTCAAGCTCTCCTGATTTCAGTACAACAGATGCCCCAATACCGAACTTGTTAGCTTGTTCTGATTCAAAGGAGAGAGAAATAAAGTGATTATCTCCTTCATGGCTTTTGTTCTCATAAACCAAGGCTTTATCATTGAGAGCATTAATTACTAAATCCAAATCTCCATCATTATCTAGGTCGCCGTATGCAGATCCATTGCTAAATGAAAATTGGCCAAGACCTAGTTCTATGGCTTCATTTGAGAATTTTAGATTTTTATGATTTACAAATGCATAATTTCTAAGTGGAGTTGATGGCAGATATTCTAAGAAGTCATTAAAATCAAATTTGCCTTTTTCTTTTATAATTTTAGCCACTTCTTCTTCATCTTCGATGAAACTTGAAAAATCTAAATCAGTGATGTCTTTTTTCACACCATTACTGACAAATATGTCTTTCCACCCATCATTGTTAAAATCAAATGAAAGAGCTGCCCAACTCCAGTCCGTTGCAGCCATACCTGTGAAATGTGCAATCTCTTTGAAGTGACCTGTGCCATCATTAAGTTGTAAACAGTTTTGGGAGTATTGATAATGATAATCATTCCTATATCTCAGATCTTCTAGATTATAACTATTGAAAATAGTAGTCTCTTTCAGTCTTTTATTAGTAGCCGGAAGCATGTCCGTACTGAATATTTCGAATGCTCCATCATTATTGAGATCTGCAATGTCAGCACCCATGCTTGCTGTAGAAGTCATAGGAATCCTAGTTGTTAACTCTTCTGAGAAAGTACCATCTTGTTGGTTAATATATAAATAATCCCTTTCCCAAAAGTCATTGCTAATGTAGATGTCTGGCCAGTGGTCACCATCAATATCAGATACTGATATTCCTAGACCAAAACCAATTTTACTACCATATATACCGGCTGATTCACTTACATCAGTGAAGGTGTCTCCGTCATTTCTGAATAATTTATCACCTCCCTCTATGTCTCTTATATTTCTGACATTTGTAAAATCAATACGACTTGGGTCTTTGAAACTATTATTGAGTAAGTAGAAGTCTAGGTCACCATCTCGGTCATAATCAAAGAAGGAGCCATGAGTAGAAAAGCCACTATCATCTAGTCCAAATTCAGCGGCTTTTTCTTCAAACGTCATATCTCCATTGTTGATAAATAGTTCATTTTTTTTATTCTCTCCTGAAACATCTCCAGAATTACATACATAGATATCTAGTAAGCCATCTCCATTAATGTCTGCCATAGTTACTCCTGTACTCCAAGACATTCTACCAGAGGTGCCAGAACGATAAGAAATGTCTTCAAAAAGTAGATTTCCTTTGTTAAGAAATAGTTTGTTCTCAGTCATATTAGCTGTAAAGTATATATCAGCTAGACCATCATTATTGATATCACCTATGGCCACTCCTCCACCGTTATAATAATTCCTATAAGTGAGCACATTGAAGTCTTTTTGATCAAGCACTTCATTTGAAAAATCTATACCAGAGTTCTGATGGGTCAAAAGATGAAAAAGAGTATTTTCATTTTGAACATCATTACATGCCAACCCGAAAGCGAATAAAGAGAATAAAACATAATATCGCATAGACCAAAAATAAAAAGAGACGAGCCATAAATGACTCGTCTCTATATGTATTATATAAATTCTTTCCTTAGAATCCAGAATTCTGCTGTAACATAGGAGTTCCATCCTGCTCACTCAAGTCAACTTGAGTACCAGGAAGAGGAAATGCATCGTGTTTTCCTTCTACATTGAAGGCTGCGCTTAAGTATTTTCTTTTAGCGATATCGTCATCACTTCTAGAATTATTAGCAGCAAAGTATGCATTCATCGTAGAAGCTAGGGTTCCCCATCTTCTCAAGTCATACATTCTGTGACCTTCCATAGCAAGCTCTAATCTTCTCTCTAACCTTACAGCAGCTCTAGCTGCACCGGCATCTGTCCATGCATCATTATATGTGCCTACGTTATAAGTAGCCCATGTGATACCTGCATCATCTATTGAAGTTGAAATGCCACTAGGACTTTGAGCACAATCACCAGCTCTAGATCTTACCATGTTCACTAATTCTCTTGCTCTTTCAAGGTTTCCTGTTTCAACTTCTGCCTCTGCTAACATTAATAATACATCAGCATATCTGATTATATTATAATTTATTGCTGAAGCCTGAGGGCCCCAAGCACCTGCTGATGCAGCTGAACTAAATTCAACTTGATCAGAATGATACTGAGTCTTCTTAGGACTAAATTGACCACCAAAGTTTCTATCTCTAATCCAAGAAGGGGCGTGAAGTCCATGATCATAATATGGAACATCGTCTCTACCAGCTGTCCAATCTAATCGAGGATCTACAACATCAGCTGCATTAGCACCCTGTACATCTCCTCCTGCACTAGTAGGAAGTCCATTTGCATCAGTTTTAAATGCATTTACTAGATCCTGTGTAGGCTGATTAAATCCGCAACAACCAAAAGGACTACCAGAGTGAGGGTAACCTAATCTCGTTCCATAGTTTGCATTGTTCCCTCCTGGATCACCATCATTTACAGAAAATTGTACTGCAAATACTGATTCAGAATTATTGTCTTTGCTAGCATCAAAGTTATCATGAAAACAAGGTGCTAAACTGTATTGTCCACCACTTACAACTGCATTTAAGGCAGTCTTTGCACCTGCAAAGTCACCTGCAAATAATTTAGCTTTACCTAAATACGCTTGAGCCGCTCCTCTACTTGCTCTACCTACTTCTGCTTGAGAAACTGGTAAATTACTAGCTGCAATTTCTAAATCAGCAATAATGTCTGGAAGAATATCCGTTCCATTTGCTTTTCTAAAGTCATCATCGCTTTCTATGTAGTAAGGAATGTTTTTAAACATTCTATACATATCAAAGTGATAATGAGCTCTTAACATCCTGCTTTCCGCATCGATTTCTGCTTTTCTGTCAGCAGCAATAGATTCTGAAGAATTGTTCAATAACATTGTAGCATTTACACGTGCCACTCCCTCAAATCTTGAAGTGAAGAAATCATTCAGAAGTCCATTACTAGGTAACCACTGATATAACTCGATTTGAGTAATATCAGCGATATCAGAAGCATCTGATCCTTTATGAGCATCGTCAGAAGCAACACCAGACCAAATCCAGTGTCCAGCATCTCTGCCCCAAGGACCAAAGTTACCCCACTGACCATTCCATCCATCTAATAATGAATATGCAGAAACTAGGGAAGCTTCAATGCCCGCTGGGCTTTGAAGTGCGGATCCATCTAGAGCCCCTTGTGGATTTAGCTCTAGGAAATCTTCGCTACAGGCAAAAGCTAACCCGAAAGCGCTTATGACCAATAATAATTTTAAATATTTCATTGTTTGAAATTTATTTTTTTACTTAGAAAGATAAATTAAACCCAAAAATCACTGATTTGTTCGAAGGGTAGTTACCTAGGTCCAAACCAGCTGCAGTATCTCCAACTCCAAATATGGACATTGCAGGGTCTAATCCTGTATAACCAGTAGCAGTAAACAAATTTTGTCCTTGAACGTACAATCTTGCAGAATATTCACTTCCGCCGATGTTGTTAATTCTATAACCTACTTGAATGTTTTCAAGACGAACATAAGATGCATCTTCTACGTAGTATGAACTTGGTCTACTGTTGAATCCTCTTCCACCATAATCAGGTGCTGGAATATCAGAATCTAAATTTTGTGGAGACCAAGCATTTTCAAGTACTTCAGTTCTCACATTTGCTTCAAACTGAGAGAAATCAGTAAATAGTCTGTTGAAATTGAAAATTTCATTTCCAAATGATCCGAATACAAATGCAGAAAGATCAAAATCTTTATATGTCAATCCAACATTCAATCCTGTAGTCAAAGAAGGGTGGAAACTTCCAAGAATAGTTCTATCATTATCATCAATAGCTCCATCATTGTTCAAATCAGTAAATCTGATTCTCCCCACAGCAGCTCCTGGTTGAGAAGCATGTGCATCTACTTCCGCTTGACTAGCAAAGATTCCATCTTGCTCTAGTCCATAGAAAGAACCTAATGCATCACCTATTCTGTTAATAGATGTTGTACCAATTCTACTTCCATTGTTAGTGAAGAATTGAGTCTGAGAATCAGAAACTCTCGTTATCTCATTTTTATAACTACCAATATTTAAACCAAGATCAATTCCTAAATCACTAGTAAGCTGATCTCTCCATGTCAATCTTGCATCAAATCCTGTATTCTTCATTGTAGCAATATTCCTTGCTGCAGGATTAGCAGAACCTGCAGTACCTGGTTCAGCAGCTGTAAATAGTAAATCTTGAGTTTCTTTAGAGAATACATCAAAGACAACTCCAAATTTTCCATTCAATAAAGAAAGGTCAATTCCAAAGTTATGTTGCTTTAGTTCTTCCCATTTGCCATCTGCATTTCCTCTTGCTTGAAGAGCAAATCCTGTTGCTAAGCTGTTATTAGTACCAGAGATATCATAGAAAGAAGATCCTGTTCCACCACCAAATATTGCAAATGCATTATCAGATCTAATTGCATTGTTACCGTTGATACCAAAGCTATATCTCACTTTGAAATCTTCTATAGCATCACTTTCTAAGAATTTAGTCAATCTTACTCCAACACTACCTGCTGGGAAAGTTCCTCTTCTATTATTAGAGCCAAATTCTGATGCTCCGTCATTTCTTACTGTACCACTTAATATAATGAAGTCATCATACACATAATCCAATTTTGCGAATACTGAATTGAAACTTCTTTGGAATCCTCCTGAGCCAACACTTCTAGAACTTGGATCAGCAAGACCAGTATTAATATATCTAGAATCAACTCCAAATACAAAGTAGTCTACAAGTCCACCGCCGATATTTCTTCCATTAGATTTACTAGCTTCATATCCCACTAATGCTTTGAAATCATGGATATCATCAATTACTCTTGAGTAATTGGCAGTATTAGTCCATGTCCATTGGAAGTTAGTATTCCAGTTTTCAGAGTAATTAAAAGTAAACTGATTAGGCTCTCTTGCTTCAAAATTAGGGAAAGTAGCATTCTGAGTGAATCCATTTCCATAATCAAATCCTAAACTAGATTTCACTTCTAATCCTTCGATCAATTCTACACCACCATATACATTACCAAATAATCTATTAAAGTTTCCTACATCGTCTCTATCATCTTCTATTCCTTTAAGTGGATTGTTACCCAATCCCATTCCAGGAGCTTTTGGTCCTGCAAAGTTTCCACCTTCATCAAAAACTGGAGTTGTAGGTTGAGATCTAATTACATTTGTAATAATATTTTGCTCACTCTGATTTCCTGATCGTTGACCCAATTGATTTATTCTTGATGCTGAAATGTTTTCACCAAATGTGAATTTTCCAGCTTTGAATGAACTATTAGCTCTCAAAGTATATCTCTCAAAGAAAGTAGACTGAATAGTACCTTCTTGATTAAAATAGTTACCAGAGATATTGAAAGTAGCATTGTCACTACCACCGGAGATATTTAAGTTATGCTCAGTGATAGGAGCACTTCCGATTACCTCATCCCACCAGTCAGTACCCTGCTGGTTAGGTTTCATAAGTAAGTTGCCACTACCTGGGACACCAATAGTTCCTGGTGCATAAGGTTGGCTAGGATCTCCATTATAGTATTCAGGGAATGAACTTCCTTGATATAAAGCTGGAACCTCGCCTCCTGTGGCCAATGTGGCAGCTTGTACATACTCTCTGAACTGAGAAGAGCTTGTAATAATATCTGGTCTGTTTACTGCATTTTGAACTCCATAATATGAGTCAAGTGTAACTTTAGTCTTTCCAGCTTTTCCTTTTTTAGTAGTGATTACAATCACCCCATTACTTGCTCTTGCTCCATATACTGAAGCTGATGCAGCATCTTTAAGTACCTGAATACTTTCGATGTCATTAGGATTAATACTGTTTAAGAAGTTGTCTCTTGTCGGCACACCATCGATCACAAAAAGAGGATCATTATTCGTTAAAGAGTTAAATCCTCTAATTCGAATAGCTGTACCATCTCCAGGAGTACCTGAAGTACTAATGGTCACACCAGCAGCTTTACCAGCTAATTTTTGACCTACACTTGCACCAGGTACAAGATTTAAATCTTTGGTATCTACTACAGAAACCGCAGATGTAATATCTCTCTTCCGCTGAGAGGTATAACCAGTAACAACCACCTCGTCCACAAGGACTCCTTGGCTTAGGGATACACTGATGTTGGTTTGATTTCCTACTGGAACCTCCAAATCTTCGTACCCTACAAATGAGATCACAAGAACATCACTGGATACAGCATTGATACTAAATGAACCATCAATATCTGAAATTGTACCGGTATTGGTACCCTTTACAAACACTGAAGCTCCAATCAATGCTTCACCATTACTTTCGTCAGTGATCACTCCCGTTACTTGGGCAGAAATACCCATTGAGAGCATCAGAAAAAAACATAAGAGCCCTAGGGGCTTCAAGTTGTAGAATAGTTTTTTCATTTTTTAATGACTATGTTAAATAATATTTCGGCTTTTGCCTTAGAGCTAATATAGCATGGAGGTGGTAACACCACCAAACATAAGTCAGAATAATACCAACATTGGATATTTTAGTAAAATGTAGACTATTTAGAATGACCTAAGTTCATGTTGTCAGATTATTAAATTATATTTTTTAAAAGCTCTTGATAATCAATGATTTAGTGTTCTAGCAAGAGATCGCTAAAGGTTTTTTGAGATTTGAAAGCCATATTCTATCCATATGTTCAATAATAATTCAAAAGCATTCAGAAGAAAAGAGAAGATAGCCACAAATATTTTTGACTCCTCTGACGCAGCATCGTTGAAAATAGCGAATGAAGTAGCTGAATTGATAAGTGAAAAACAAAGCCAAAATAGAAATTGTGTTCTTGGTTTAGCTACTGGCTCGTCGCCAATCAAAGTATATCAGGAGTTAGTAAGAAAGCACAAGGAGGAGGGACTTTCATTCATAAATGTTCACACATTTAATCTTGATGAATATTATCCTATGGCTCGTGAAGAGATACAAAGTTATTGGAACTTCATGCACATTCACTTGTTTGATCACGTGGATATTCCGAAATCAAACATTCACATTCCGGATGGGACTTTAGATAAGTCTCATGTGACCTCATTTTGTGAAGACTACGAGCAAAAAATAGATGATTTGGGTGGTTTGGATCTACAAATCTTAGGAATTGGAAGAACTGGTCACATAGGTTTTAATGAACCAGGATCTGGGCTGGGATCCCCTACTAGATTGGTCACTTTGGATTACATCACCATACTAGATGCAAGTGGTGATTTTTATGGTGAAGAAAATGTTCCGATTAAGGCAATAACGATGGGTATTGGTACCATAATGAAGGCTAAGCGGGTCATAATCATGGCTTGGGGTGAAGGGAAAGCTTCGATTGTTCAAAAAGCGGTAGAGGGTCAGGTTTCTGATCATGTACCTGCAACATACCTGCAAGGGCATGATAATACAACATTCTTTCTAGATGAAGCTTCGGGTTCTGCGTTGACAAGAATGCAGTTACCATGGACATTAGGTCCTTGTGAATGGGAAGACAAGATTCTGATAAAAAGGGCCACTATCTGGTTAAGTCAGAAATTGGAAAAGCCAATTCTTAAACTGACAAATAGAGATTATAGTGAAAATGGCATGTCAGATCTGATTACAGAATATGATGATGCTTATAATATCAACATAGAAATCTTTAATATTTTACAAAGAACAATTACTGGATGGCCCGGAGGTAAACATGGAGCAGATGATACACATAGACCGGAAAGAGCTAATCCTAAGTCTAAGAAGTGTCTCATCTTTAGCCCTCACCCTGATGATGATGTGATATCTATGGGAGGAACCTTTATAAGGTTGCACGAACAAAAACATGACGTTCATGTAGCTTTTCAAACTTCAGGTAATATTGCTGTATTTGATGATGAGGTTTTGAGATTTACAGATTTTGTAAAAGATTTCGGAAAGCTGTTTGAAGTAAAAAGTGATTTATTAGAAAACATGTTTGGAGAAATCAGGAATAAACTGGATCAGAAGAAACCTGGCGACATCGATGATGATAGAGTTAGATCAATAAAGGGCCTTATAAGAAGGGGTGAATCTAAATCAGCTTCTAGATATGTAGGGATCAAAGATGAAAACGTATACTTTATGGATATGCCTTTTTATGAAACAGGTGCTGTAAAGAAGAATGACTTGTCTCAATTGGATGTTGATATCACTAAAGAATTATTGAGAAAAACCAAACCGCATCAAATTTATGCTGCTGGAGATTTAAGTGACCCTCATGGTACGCATAGAGTATGTCTTAAAGCTATAACCACAGCACTGGATCAATGTAAAGCTGAAGGAGACAAATGGATTGAAGATTGCTATGTATGGTTATACAAAGGCGCATGGCAAGAATGGGCAATAGAAGATATTGATATGGCCATACCATTAAGTCCTGAAGAATTGTTGAAGAAACGAAAAGCCATATTCAAACATCAATCCCAAAAAGATAGACCTGTGTTTCCAGGTAGTGATCCAAGAGAATTTTGGCAGAGATCAGAGGACAGAAACCACAATACAGCCAAAGTTTATGATCAATTAGGACTGGCAGAGTATGAGGCGATCGAAGGATTTAAAAGATATTATTTTTAAAGTGATTAAAATGGATTTTGTGAAATTCTTAGAAATGAAGATTGTCATATTTCTATTGTTATTATTGTTTTCATGTACAAATTCTTCAGGTGCTGGACCTGATGATTCTGTGCCTGATACCCCGGATCCAAAGTTGTTTATTGGTGATGCCTCTACCTCTGAAGGTAATAGACTTTCGTTCGAAATCAGATTGGATAAAACTTGGGAGGAGGACGTTTCTGTTGACTATGAAGTGCTTGGAGGTACAGCTGAACCAGGCAAAGACTTTGAAAATATTGCTGGGACAGCAGTAATACAGGCAGGACAGAAAGAAACATTTATTACAATTCCGACAATAGATGACGATGAAAATGAGGTTCAGGAAGCAGTAATTTTTAGAATTAATAATGCCATAAATGCTGAGATAAGTATTGCATCGGCCGTGGGAGTTATTATTGACAACGATGATATTTCAGTTGACAATTTGGAGGGATATACCACATCTGAAAATCATTATGGATATGACTTAGAATGGGGTGAAGAGTTTGAGAATGGTTTGGATTTAAATACCTTTTCCTTAGATATAGGTGATGGTTGTCCTGATTTATGCGGATGGGGAAACAATGAATTACAGAGTTATACAGATAGTGAAAATAATGTTTTTGTTAAAGATGGAAAACTTGTCATCAGAGCTCAAAAAGATCCAATAAATGGACTTACTTCTACTCGTCTCATAACTAAGGGTAAAAAAGAATTCACATTTGGAAGAATAGATATAAGGGCTAAATTACCTGAAGGCCAAGGCATTTGGCCAGCTCTCTGGATGCTCGGAACTAATATAGATGAAGTAGGATGGCCTAATTGTGGTGAAATTGATATTATGGAACTTGTAGGTCACGAACCACAAAAAGTTCATGGAACTGCTCATTGGGGTCCTCAAGGAAGTAATTCCACATTTATAAGTGGAACTCAATCATTTGAGCAAAAGTATTCGGAAAACTTTCATGTATTCACATTGTTATGGCAAGAAGATTTATTGAAATGGTATATGGATGAGCAGCTTTTTCATACAATCACACCGGCTAATGTGACTAATACTGTATATCCATTCAATGATCCTTTCTACCTTCTATTTAACCTAGCAATAGGTGGCAATTGGCCCGGTAACCCAGATGACACAACAATGTTCCCTCAGGAAATGCAAGTTGATTATATCAGAGTCTTTCAAGAAAAATAAATCAGATTTCAATAAGAACGGAAGTCCCTTTGCTCTTATCTCCTGAGGTCCATTGCCAAGTTTCAGACAAAAGGATTTTTCCATCTTTATTAATTTTTGGAACAGAGTGACATGTCCCTGTCAGAAGTTCATTCATTGAGTTTATTTGATGATATCTGATATCTATCCCCCCATTCTTATTGACTTTTCCGATCAGATGTCCATACTTAATTTGACCTCCTTTATAAGTACAGTTTAAAATGTCTCCTTCTTGATGATAATGAAATAAAACCTCCTCTGAAACTTCTCCATTGGAAGAAACTGATACTGGTTTGAATATTTTGTTATTGTAATTTATCATAATTCATAATCTATTTGCAACAATGTTGCATGATTTCCTGTTTGTAGTTTATATTTGCAACACTATTGCATTTATATGCGAATACAAGAGAAAAATACAATACTATTAGATA
>DKPS01000055.1 GCA_002471345.1 Saprospiraceae bacterium UBA7328 | reverse complement strand
AGGATCCCATTGTCCGAATTCATCTCTATGCGAAAAGAACCTTTCTTTAGCCCTTGCTTTCTCTTCATCCCTTCGAGCACCGCCAAGAGCAGCATCAAATTTACCTTTCTCTAACTCCTCCAAAAGGACAGCAGTTTGTAGCGCATTTCTGCTAGCATTGAAGCCTTTTTCTTCCCTAACTAACCCAGAATTAATAGCATCATCTACTGATCCGACAATCAATTTTGCTCCAAGACTAGCTACTAATTCATCTCTGAATTTAATAGTCTCAGGAAAGTTATGGCCTGTATCCACATGTAATAATGGAAACGGAATTCTAGCGGGATAAAAGGCTTTTGCTGCCAAATGGACCATCATGATAGAATCTTTTCCACCTGAAAACATGAGAACTGGCTTTTCAAATTGTGCCGCCACTTCTCTCATCACATAAATGGACTCTGCTTCTAATTCTCTAAGATGACTTAATTGGTATTTCATCAATTATTCTTTATTCTCTATTGTGCCGAATTTTGGCGAAGATATATTCGTAAATGATATTGGCTGACTCTGTCACCGATAAATTTTCGGTATGAACATTAACGTCAGGGTTGACAGGAGGTTCATATGGAGAATCTATCCCAGTAAATCCCTTAATTTCTCCTTTTCTAGCCTTCTGATATAGGCCTTTTACATCCCTTTTTTCACATATTTCCAAAGGGGTATTAATATATATTTCTATAAAATTTTCCTCTCCAATAATATCTCTTGCTTGTGATCTGATCTTTATAGTAGGACTCACAAATGAATTAATTGTGATGATTCCGCTATTCACATACAATTTAGAAATTTCTGCTATCCTACGGATATTTTCTTCCCTGTCTTCAAGGCTGAAACCTAAATTATTATTTATACCACTCCTTATGTTGTCGCCATCCAAAACTTGAGCAAAAAACCCCTCGTTGTACAATCTACGTTCTAACTCTTGTGCGATAGTACTTTTACCAGAACCTGATAATCCAGTAAGCCACAGTACCAAGCTTTTTTGGTCTAGCTGCTTCTCTCTATCCTCTCTTTGAAGAAGGCGGTCAAATATTGGATGAATATTATTTGGCTTATTGCTCATTCTCAGGTTAATAAAAGAATTTCATTTTGATTCTAAAGATTATACGAATTATTATAAGTTTCTACTTTTTAGGTCTCAAAGTCATATATAACTTACGCTCATTGAACATTTCCATATGCAATAAAAAAAGGATTTCTAAGATTCTCCTTGTTATAATCCAATGGAAGATCTGTATCCACATTGATAACACTTCCCCCTGCCTCTTCTAAAATGATCTGAGCAGCACCTGTATCCCATTCCATAGTTGGAGCTAATCTAGGATATACATGAGCACCTCCTTGAGCTAATATTAAAAATTTCAAAGAACTCCCTTTTGACACCTTTTTGGGTTGATTAAGCTTTGAAATGAAATTCATTGTGTCTTCATTTAAATGAGATCGAGAGCAAACTACATTCAGACCTTCATCAGTCAATGAAAATGCTGGAGCCTCAAGTTTTAGAGGATCATTGTTCTCTTTTTGATAGTATGCTCCTTGGCCTCTTATAGCCCAATATAATTCACTCGAAACAGGTACATATACTATTCCCAAAACTATCTGGCCTTTACGGATAAGCGCAATATTCACCGTAAACTCGCCATTCCTTTTGATAAATTCTTTTGTGCCATCTAGAGGGTCAACCAACCAAGCATATTGAAAATTTTTCCTTTTTATATAAGGTATTTGTTTGTTTTCTTCAGATATAATAGGAATCTCAGGAGTAATTTCTTTTAGTCTACTACATATAACATCGTTAGCTTTTTGGTCAGCAATAGTTAATGGGCTCTCATCAGCTTTTTGCGATACTTGAAATTTTGATTCATCCTCATATATTTCTAAAATGACTTTTCCAGCTTTGATTGAAGTACTTTTCAGTTCTTCTATCAATTGACTTATATCCATATTTTTCATTTAGGAGATCGAATATAGATTACTTTCTCGAATGATGATCTCTTATAATTCACTTTGAATAGGATAAGGCTAAATGAGTATAAGTCAACCATTTTTTTATGATATTTTGGGTTCTAGGGGACAAATTCCTTATCAAATCATATTAAATACGATCATAACTTTACAAAAAGTCAAAAAGGACATTCTTTTAGGTTTTAAATAAACCAGTGAAAAGGTGCACTTAGTTGGGGGCTTATGTTTAGAATAAAAAGATATACCATTCAAAACAAAACCAAATAAAAAAAAAGCCCCCTGAATCTCTTCAGAGGGCATTTAATATTTTTATAGTACATATAAATTTAGAAACTAAATCCTAACCTAGCATAGTAGTAAGATCCTGCAAATCCCATCTGAACAGCGTCCCAATAAGCAGAACTATCTGTATCATCAAATGCACTTTGTTGTGTTGGATAGGTATTGAAAATATTATTCAATCCTAATGTGAAGTTTAAGTTCTTAGAAAACTTCGCAGTTGCTGTAAGATCAAAAACAGCTTTAGAATCATAATTTACAGCAGAAACATTATCAAATGAGAAATAGCTCACTTTACCAAATAATGTAGAAGCTAGTCCTATATCAAACTTATCTGTGTGATATCCTAGATTCAATGCAAACTTACTAGAAGGTGCTGCATCTTCTAAAAGAGATTTCTCTCTTCCACCAAAGAATGTAGCCTCATCAAGGTTACCATTTTTGATATCAGTTACTTCTAATTTATTTACGTTGGCAGCGAGAGTAGCTGAAAAATTTGCATTGTTGTTTAGTGGTCTCTTGTATGACAATACCAAATCTAATCCTGTAGATCTTGTATCAGCCGCATTCGCAAAGAACTGTGCTGACTGAACCCCTTGATTTAAGAATCCAGCATCAAAGCTACCAGTGATTACGATTCGATCACTAATGTCAATATAGTAACCATCCAAGGTTGCTGTGAAGCCACCATTGCTATAAGCTAATCCTAGACTACCATTTAATGATTCTTCCTCTTTAAGCGGCTGTATCCCAAAACCTTTAGTTACTGTACTTGTATTAGAAGAAAGCAATTGCTCGACTAGTACTCCATTTTCAAATCCTGTAAATTTTAAATTATAGTGAATCTGAGCTAGAGATGGTGCTCTAAATCCTGTACTCAAAGCAGCTCTAACAGTTAAGTTATCACTAGCTAAGTATCTACTTGCTAACTTCCAATTCAAAGTACTACCAAAATCTGAGTAATTTTCAAATCTTAAGGCAGCACTTAATAAAAACTCTTTAGATAGGTCAAATTCTGCATCAGTATAGAGTGCCATATTCGATCTGTTCTTATCCACTTCGTTGTCTGGGCTATATCCAGGAAAACCTTGAGATCCTGCTGCAAATCCATTACCAACTTGATCAGCTTGAGTGATCTCTACGCCATTAAGATCATATGCAGCATATGTGCCAGTTTCTCCTGCAAAAATGGTGAAATTGTCAGTTCTATATTCCAATCCGAAAGCAATGTTCAACCCTGTATCATCGCCATTGTCAATATACTTTGAGAAATCTAAGTTGGTCGTATTCTGGGTCAATGTATGACCTCCAGCATCAAAAGTGGTTCCTGATCGGGCACCTAAGGTAGCATTGTTCGTTCCCTTAATAGTATAATGAAATACATTGGTTCCAATAGTATTGTTAAAATCTGCATTCCATCCATCTTTCATGGTTTTTCTGATACCTGCAGATATGGAATTATCAGTAATGATAGATGTTATTCTCGGTGTAAATCCATTAGGATAAATTTCTGGAACTGATCTAGAATCACCATCACCACCTCTTGTAAATGCATATGCATCAGTATCTCTGTAATTTCTTCCTCCAAAAAGATAGAACTCAGTATTTTCTCCAACAGGGATAGCTGCATTTAAGTATCCTGCAAATCCTTTGATTGCAGCTTCTCCTGCTCCGAGTCTCCATGGCGCACCAGGTCGCAATGTCTTTTGTCTATTTACAACTTCTGTAGTAAAGTTAGCATATCCACCATTGTCTCCGATGTCAAAACCATAATTAGCAGTCACCTTAGATGTGACACCATCTAAACTAGGATCATCAGCCAATGTCTGTACTCCATTACCATCTGTATCAGTGAAGTTGCCAGGAGTGTTAGGAGTAGAACCCTCGAACATTCCAAACTCATCTGGAGCAACTGGATTATGTCCACCTATACTCACTGATCCAGTTAGTTTGTTCGTTTCTTTTCTCAATACAATATTAATCACACCTGCTATGGCATCCGAGCCATATTGTGCTGCTGCTCCATCACGTAATATTTCTATACGCTCTATTGCTGAAGAAGGGATAGCATTCATATCCGTACCTGTATTGCCTCGACCTCTTGTTCCAAATATGTTAATCAGCGATGACTGATGTCTTCGTTTGCCATTGATCAAAACTAAAGTTTGATCTGGACCAAGACCTCTAAGTGATGCTGGATCAATGTGTTCTGCACCATCTGATCCTGATTGTTTTTGAGCATTAAATGATGGAGCCAAGTATTGTAGAATTTTATTCAACTCTGCACCTCCGTTTCTAGCTGCGATCTCTTGAACATCAATGATGTCCACCGCCACTGGTGTGGTCGTTGCTGTTCTTTTGTAAGATCTCGATCCAGTAATTTGTACATCTCCAAGGCGAACCCCTTCAGAAAGTATAATTGATAAATTAGTAGCTCCATTGAGAGCGGTCTCTGCAGTTTCAAAACCAGTAAAACTGGTAACTACTATTACATCTGAAGAAGACACTGTCAGTGAAAAGTTACCATCATAATCTGAGACAGTACCATTAGTAGTACCCTTCTCAAATACACTTGCCCCTATCAAAGGAGCCCCATCACTATCGGATACATTACCCTGTATAGCAACTTGAGCAATCATTCCGGTGACGCAGATTACCATGAAGATCATTGTAAATAAATGTTTCATACGATTCATTTTATCTTATTCTTAAGTTAAATTTTAACAAGACAATGATAATTAATAATATCCAATGTAGTCTGAAATTCAATGTTTTATACATCTTTAATCTTTATATAACTTCTTTCTTATATGTCTTTTATATATTAAGATTTCAGTTTTCTGTTTGGTTTTTAATTTCTACATCTTCTCAATCTCAATTAACTTTAACACCTGAATGCAAAAACAAACTACAAATCATATACTGATGGTAAGGCCCTCTTATTTTGGGTTCAATCATGAAACTGCGGCTAATAATACCTTCCAGAATAATGACAATGCCTCCCATGAACAGATCAGACAATCTGCAAGAAATGAATATGACTCTTTGGTTGCCCTACTGAAAAAAAACGGTATAAACATTATATCATACTCTGAAAATCCTAATTCTCAACTTACAGACTCCATTTTTCCAAACAATTGGTTTTCAACCCATTATGAAGGGCACTTGGTGACTTATCCTATGTTTTCTGAAGTAAGAAGAGAAGAAAGAGACAGTGGAGTCCTCGACCTCATTGAGTCCATGTTTATTATCAATAAGCACACAAGATTAGAGAGATATGAAAAAGAAATGTACTTTTTAGAAGGTACGGGCAGTATGATCTTAGATAGAGAAAATAAGAGAGCATATGCATGCAGAAGTAAAAGGACCCACGAAGTCACATTGGATAAATTCTGTGAAGAATTTAATTATGAGAAAATTCTTTTTGATGCAGTAGATGAATCAGGTTATCCAATATACCATACTAATGTCATGATGTCTCTTGGTGAAAATATTGCTGTGATTTGTGATGAAAGTATCAGTGATGAGGTTCAAAAAGAAAGAGTATTTGAAATTTTGAAATCTGATGAAAAGCATCTGATTGACATTACTTTAGATCAAGTAAAAAGTTTTGCTGGAAATATCTTAGAAGTAAAAGGAATGAATAATCAATCGATGATGGTAATGTCTGATAAAGCATATGAGGCATTTCTTCCTCAACAAATCAAAATAATTGAACAGTTTTGCTCAGTGATTCATTCTCCAATTCCTACTATAGAAAAATATGGAGGTGGAGGAGTAAGATGTATGATGGCTGAAATATTTCTAAAGGAATCTCCTTAGTGCCCATTCAAGCCCTTGGTATTCTCCATGCTTAAAGTACAACCCAAGTTGCATATTGTCCTAATATAATGGATGAGTTTAAATCATAAAAAGCACATGCTTCAATAAAAAATATACTCATAAACAGTAAAAATGAATACATTGTGGCTCTTATGAATAACAAAACTATAGACAGTTCAAATTTTCCTTGGGTACGGATTCCTGGCCTCTGACGTCTCGTCATTCATAATTCTATTGTTAAATTCCTTTTCCTAATCTTACAGCTTAAGTTTTCATCCTACTTCAACTTCCAAAACAATTCAATTTTATGCCGATACAGACACCATTTCACCAGAGAACTTCTGAGCATAATAAAAACCTCGATTGGAAGGATTGGGGTGGTTACTTTGCTTCTAATTCTTACAATGTTGTTAATGACTTCGAATATTATGCTTTCAGACATTCTGCAGGCTTAATCGATGTCACGCCACTATTTAAATACAAGGTAACAGGTAAGGATGCCACCCTATTCTTATCGCGTCTGATTGTCAAGGACATCAGTAAACTGAAATTAAACCAAGCGACCTACTGCTGTTGGTGCGATGATAGAGGAATGGTCATTGATGATGGTACAGTTATGTATTTCGCTGAGAACGAATATTTCGTTACAGCCGCCGACCCTTCTTATTCTTGGTTTTCAAGATTTATTAAAAAACTGGACGTTAAGATCGAAGACGTCACAGACACAATATGTGCATTGGCCTTACAAGGACCTACATCTAGAGACATCTTAAAAAACGTATGTGATGCTGACATTGATAGTTTAAAATTTTTCTGGACTACCTCAGCTAAAGGAGATGGATTTGAATTCAAAATATCCAGAACTGGATATACGGGTGATTTAGGCTATGAATTATGGGTCAAAAATGCTGATGCAATAAAACTTTTCGATGCTCTTTGGCATGCTGGTCAGAATTATAACATCAGAATGTCCGGAATTGCGGCACTTGACATAGCCAGGATAGAAGCCGGCCTTGTAATGAATGGTGTAGACTATCACAGCTCTCTTCATGCACTTATCCCAGAGCAAATGAGCACGCCGTATGAGTTAGGGTTAGGATGGGCAGTAAATCTTGATAGAGATCCATTCATGGGTCAAAAAGCTCTAAAAGCAGAAAAGAAAAATGGCTCTAAATGGGCAACTGTGGGAATTGATATCGATTGGCCAGATCTAGAAGAATTATATAAAAAGCACGGCTTACCTCCACATACTGATGCTGGAGCTTGGAGAACATCTATTCCCGTATATCACCCACAAAACAAGACTAAACAAATAGGATATGCCACTAGTGGAACATGGTCGCCTTTATTAAAAAAGAATATCGCACTAGTCACTATCCAAAAAGAATATGCTAAGCCCGGTACAGAAGTAAATTTCGAAGTGACCGTAGAACATCATCGAGAAAAGGTCAGAGCAATAGTAGGAAAGCCTCAATTTTTCAATCCAAAAAGAAAACGGTCGATCGTAAAAAAAGAAAACAATGAGTAAGAAATACGATGCAATAATTATAGGAGGAGGACACAATGGTTTAATCAACGCCGCCTATCTTGCTAAAGCAGGAAAGGATGTTCTTGTATTAGAAAAAAGGCATGTTTTAGGTGGTGCTGCAGTATCAGAAGAAGTATTCCCAGGATACACATTTTCTGTATGTAGCTATGTAGTGAGTCTATTTCGTCCTCATATTATAAGAGAATTAAATCTTGCAAAACATGGCTATGACATTATCCCAATGGATGCATCATTTCAGCCTCTCCCAGATGGTGACATGGGACTTTGTAGATGGGGTGATGCCTCTCGTACAAGGAGAGAAATTGCTCGATTCAGCAAGAAAGATTCTGAGGTGTATGGAGAGTTTAGCAAGGTGATGACACACATGGCTAAAATGGCTAAAGAAATTATAGATCACCCAGCACCAGATGTGGCATCTATTAATCCAAAAGAACTGTCTTCACTACTTCGTATGGGCAAAGTATTCAAAAATATGGGGCCAGAATTACTCCAGATGAATACTAAGCTTCTCACTATGAGCAGTGCTGATTTTCTAGATCTCTGGTTCGAATCAGAAGTGCTTAAAGGCCCAATGTCGGTAAGTGGAATTATAGGAACATTTTTGGGGGTAAGGTCGCCAGGTACAGCGTACGTACTTCTTCATCATTATATGGGAGAGCTTGATGGGGCATTCAGATCTTGGGGATTTTCTAAAGGTGGAACTGGCGGAGTAAGTATAGCCTGTGCGAATGCTGCTAAAAGTTTTGGCGCCGAAATTAGAACCAACGTAAATGTTTCTCATGTTAAAATTAAAAATGGAAAAGCTACTGGTGTAGTTTTGGCAAATGGAGATGAGATTGATTCTAAAATCGTAATTTCTAATTTAGATCCAAATCGAACTTATCTTAAGATGATAGGTGAGAATAATCTCGAATCTAACATAACAAAGGAGATCAAAAGATTTAAACTAAGAGGTAGTTCAGGGAAAGTAAATTTTGCGTTGAATGGAGTACCAAATTTCTGTAAAAAAAGAGATGGGCTAGAATTTATGAAAGGTGATATTGCAATAGTTCCTAACGTGGACTACGTAGAAAGAGCTTACGATCAAGCTAAATATGGAGAGTTTTCAGAAAGACCTTATATCAATATTGTCGTACCGTCTTTGACTGACCCAACACTAGCTCCTCCAGGGAAACATGTAATGTCTTGCTTTGTCCAATATGCCCCGTTTAATATTAAAGAAGGAGCTGAAAACTGGCCAAAATTAGCGGATAAATTTGGTGACGCGGTTCAAGAAACCATAAAAGAATATGTCCCTGATTTTGATAGTTTAGTGGAACACCGTCAAGTTGTTACACCCTGGGATTTACAAGAAACTTTCGGTCTTACTGAAGGCAACATATTTCAAGGCGAATTAACCTTAGAACAATTATTATTTCAACGTCCAATCTCGGGTTATGCCAAATACAAGACCCCAATTAGAGGCTTATGGATGTCTGGTTCTGGAACTCATCCAGGTGGAGGAATCATGGGATCAGGAGGTGAATTATCAGCAAAGTCAATCTTAAAAGATAAAGCAATATGAGCAAGTATGATATAATTGTAATTGGCGGTGGTCACAATGGCCTTACTACAGCAACTATCCTTGCAAAAAAAGGAAAGAAGGTACTCTTATTAGAAAAAAGAAACGTACTAGGAGGTATTGCCGCAGGAGAGGAATTTCATCCTGGATATTCCACAACTGGGTTGTTGCATGATACAAGTGGAGTTCGAGTTGATGTTGTCAAAAATCTTCAACTTGAAAGACATGGCTTGGTATTAGAAAAACATAGAGCTGATGTATCTATACTCTCAAAAGATGGAAGAAGCTCTACTTTAACATCTAATGTGGAAGCAACTTCAAAGGAAATAGAAACTTTTTCCATTAGAGATGCAGATGCTTACAAAAAATATCAGGAATTCGTAAAAAAAGTTAGTAAGGTTTTCAATGACCTTATGGATAACCCTCCGCCAAATGTGGATGTAGAACATTTGACCATGGCAAGTTTGGTTGTACTAGCTAAAAAAGGAATGCTTCTCAAAGGACTTGGCAATCAAAGTATGATGGAACTACTAAAAGTAGCGCCCATGTGTGTAGCTGATTTCCTTAATGAAAAATTTGAAACTGAGTTTTTAAAAGCTGGAATTGCGGCTCCTGCTGTCTATGGTTCTTATGGAGGACCCTGGTCAGCCTATTCAACCATTAATTTATTGATGTGGGAAAGTGCAGCTAAGGTCAATATTAAAGGTGGCCCACAAATGCTGGTTGATGCTTTAGTGAAAGCAAGTAAAGAGGCTGGAGTTGAAATTAGAACAGAAGCAGAAGTAGAAAGAATCCTTTTAAATGAACATGGAGTAATAAAAGGTGTGAGAATAAAAGGAGGAGAAGAAATTAATTCCAATAGTATAGCAGCTTCATGTACACCCAAAGAAACATTCCTCAATTTATTTGATGATTTCCAACTAGAATATGAACTGAACTATTGGATCGAAAAAATAAGAAGCAGAGGAACTACGGCAAAAGTCAATATTGCTTTAAATAAGACAATCGAATTGAATGGAAAGGCAGCTGAATATGCAAGAACTGGAAATTCATTTGATGAAATGGAGAAAGCATTTGATCCAGTGAAGTATAAAGAAGTCACGGATTCACCATTCCTTGACATTCATATTCCGACTCTTTCTAGTCCATCTTTAGCTCCTAATGGCCATAGTGTTGTATCAGTTCTTGTACATCAAATTCCATATGATTTTAATGAAGGGTGGACAGAAAAGTCAAAAAAGAAATTGGGAGATGATGTTTTAAAAGAACTTGAATCTTATGCTCCAGGTATTTCAAAAGCTGTAGTAGGAATGGAAGTACTTTCTCCTTTAGATTTAGAAGAAAAATACACATTGACTCATGGCCATGTTTTTCATGGAGAACACTTTGTGGATCAACTGGTAACTCGTCCAATTCCATCTTGTGCAAGATATTCAACCCCAGTTTCAGGATTATTCTTGTGTGGAAGTGGATCCCATCCTGGAGGAGGGATTACTTGTGCCCCTGGCAGTATGGCAGCCATCGAGATTCTAAAAACTTTATAATGTATTTTATTCTATGATAATAAATTTTTGAAATGGATACAGAAAAAAAAGTATTTCAAAAAAGAGGTGTTGACTATCCTATTATTGATGGCACTAGAACATTACCAGGAAAATATTATCATAGCCGAGAAATATATGATGAAGAAGTAGAAAAGATTTTTTATAAGTTTTGGATGTTTGCATGTCGAGCTGAAGAACTCCCTCAGGTAGGAGATTTTAAACTTATTCAAGTAGAAGATGAAAGCCTTATTCTAGTAAGAGATAAATCTAATAATATCAATGCGCATTTCAATGTTTGTCGACATAGGGGCACTCAGCTATGCACAGAAGCTTCAGGAAGCTATAAGTCCAAAAACATACAATGTCCATATCATGCTTGGACTTATGATCTAGATGGAAAGTTAATTAGCGCCCCTATGATGCAAGAAGGTCATGGCTTCCAAAAAGATCAATGTAATCTCCATAAAGCAAATGTTCATGTTTGGGAAGGATTTGTATTTATAAATCTAGATACAGATCCTATACCATTTGAAGAACAAATGGAGGCACTTATAGGCAAATTTTCTAATTGGAAAATGGATCAATTGAAAATTGCGCACCATATTAGATATGAATTGAAGTGCAATTGGAAACTAATACTTCAAAACTATCAAGAGTGTTATCATTGCCCAGGAGTTCATCCTCTCTTAACGGAACTTACTCCCGTTCAATCCGCTCAACATGATTCTAGTAAAGGCGCTGTAATAGGTGGATTCATGGATCTTACCAAAGAAAGAGGAAGTATGACAATGAATGGTGAAGCAGCTGCACCCCCTGTTTGTGATGTGTCAGGAGAAGATTTGCAAAGAATATATTATTACTCAGTTTTTCCCAATTTGCTACTTACTCCACATCCTGATTTTGTGCTCTTTCACCACATTACACCTTTAGGTCCCGGTAAAATTACTAATGATTGCTATTGGTTATTTCGACCAGAGATCATTAATGATCCAAATGCTCAAGCAGGAATAAAATCTGCAGTAGATTTTTGGGATCTAACCAATCGTCAAGATTGGCAAGTATGTGAACAAATGCAAATAGGTACCAAATCAAAAAGATTTACTAGAGGATATTATTCTGGTCGTGAAGACATTTTGCATCAATTGGACATGGAAGTATTGAAGGCGTTAGGACATGAGGAAGAGAGCTAAGTCATTTATAAAAACTAAGATAATTATACTACATGTCCACTATACTGAACGATAAAAAAACCAGGCTATTCCTCATATTAGGAGGATTCTTTATTGCAAATGCATTAGTGGCTGAGTTCATTGGTGTAAAGATTTTTTCGCTAGAAGAAACTTTTGGCTTTACTCCATTTAATTGGACAATTCTAGGAGTAGATGGTCTTGGGTTCAATCTTACGGCAGGAGTTGTATTATGGCCTGTAGTATTCGTGATGACAGATATCATCAATGAATATTACGGACAAAAAGGAGTAAAAGTTTTATCATATCTCACGGTAGGACTCATTTCATATGCCTTCGTCATGGTATTTATATCCATATCCCTTTCACCGAATGATTGGTGGTCAAATATCAGCGGAACTAATGATGATCCAGCTCTTTCCATTACCAATATGAATTTGGCATTCAAGAAAATTTTTGGCCAAGGTCTTTGGATTATAGTTGGAAGTATGGTAGCATTCTTAGTAGGACAAATAGTCGATGTATTCACTTTTCACAGAATAAAGAAGGCCACTGGTGAGAAAAAGGTATGGTTAAGAGCTACTGGTTCAACATTGGTGAGTCAGTTTATTGATAGCTTTGTAGTACTCTTCATAGCATTTTATATTGGGGCCGATTGGGATTTGGTGAGAGTTATTGCTATAGGAGTAGTTAACTACATTTACAAATTTGGAATGGCAATTATTTTGACTCCTGTTATCTATTTAGCCCATTTTCTTATAGATCGATATTTAGGACAAGAGGAGGCCAATAAATTGAAAATCCAAGCTGCTCAATAGAATCCTGCCAAAGCCTTTAAATGTTAAAATTAAACTCTCAGTTAAATAATTAACACCCTACACTAAGCACACACAACACCTCTAGAATTTAATTTGGTTGATTCATGTTATATTCATTTTTAAATGATTTTTAATAATTAATGAAAAAAAATCAAAAAAAAGATCATTTTTTCATATTAAAATAGTGATTTATATGAAAATGGATAAGTTTTTGCTAATCAATGAGTAACACATTTGTGTATTTAGTAATATGTGCTTACTTTTGAATGTAATTGGGGTTTCCCCGATATTTTCTTAGTTAAGAGTTGAATTTTTTTAATTTTTTTCTTTATAAGAAGCAACTATTAAGAGGTTTAGAGCGTCTTAACTATAAGTATAGCAAATTAAATTTTTTGTCCCATGAAATTTTTTAGAACAGTTTGGATGTTTGTCCGAGATCTCTTCAAGCTTCAAAGAAGAAGAAGATGTCTACTAGTGGCAGACGACGAGTATGACGGTTGGTTGGGTGTCTAAATTTTGACTTATCCCAATTACAAGTCATCATGAGAAGGAGTATGCGCCTTGCAAGTGATAAAATACACTTAGAGGTGCAATCTCTCTTTTCTTTCCAATAACACCTCATCTGATTCTTCCCTATCCTCATCAGGGACGCAACAATCTACTGGACAAACTGCCGCACATTGTGGCTCTTCATGAAACCCAATACACTCTGTACATTTATCTGGCACAATAAAGTAAATATCATCATCTACTGGTGCTTGTGCTGCATCAGCATCCACTACAGCACCTGTTTCTAGAGTATAATCACCAGTCACAGTAGTACCTTCTGAAACTTTCCATTCTACCGCTCCTTCATAGATGGCATTGTTAGGACATTCTGGTTCACAGGCTCCACAGTTAATGCATTCATCCGTAATAATTATTGCCATTTATAGTATATATTTTTCAGTTGCAAATGTAATCTGTTAAATTCTAACCTTCCAACGATGAGTTGCACCTCAAAGTTCATCATCATCCATATTTATACCTTTCACTATAGAAATTAAGATGTAGGAAGAAAAGAGCATGAGTGGTGCATAGATAATATTAATAACTCCAGCACCTATGGTGAACATGGCGATTAGAGCTACAAGTTTTATATTATTCTTGATGTCTTTTAAGCTGAAGAAAGAAATATTCATGTTCATTAATACCGCTGGAAATATGATCAGAAAGATCGTAGGAAATTCAGCGTGGATTTGTTTATCAATTAGGAGAAGAGATAAAACAACTCCTGCAGCCGCGGGAGAAGGAAGACCATTAAAAGTAGAGCTCGGTGGAGTTATATTATATTTTGCAAGTCTAAAAATGGCGTTGATAGTGTATATAATAGCAATTATAAGAGCGAGTTGATTATGAAAATATTGATAAAATAGAAATGCCGGTGCAATGCCAAAACTGATAGCGTCAGCTAAACTATCCAACTCTTTTCCCAAATCACTTAATGCATCAATCTTCTTTGCCAAAAATCCATCTAAAACGTCTAATATCATAGCGATGGCAACCAAGATGATACCTTTATCCAAATCACTTAAGAGAATTGCTGTTGTTCCACAGGCTGCATTTGTAAGTGTAATCGAATTTGGAATTATACTTTTATTGTAACTCATATTTTCCGGATGACGTCTCTAATTTTTCTGGCTTCGCTGTTATTTACCTTTTCTATTCTATTCTATTCTATTCTATTCTATTAGCCATTACTACTTTCAAAAGTACATTGTATAATGTAATATCGTCAGACAATTTTTGCCTTTTGTATACGATTGTATTAGTTACTGGGCTTTTTGGCTTCACTAATTTCCATCACGGATTAAACAAGAAAATTATTCTTAATCTTTCAACTTCAATTACATTTTAGAATTTTCTCTTCTTTGGTCAAGATTGCTTTGAAACGCACCAAATTGTTTTCATTTGAATCCAATGAAATTTTCATCCCTCAATAAGCAGATAGAAAAGAAGGCAATCTAGAGGAAGCTTCAAATGAAATTGGCCTTTATCGCCTATTTTATTTGGCACTCTTTCCATTATTTTTAGGTTTTTTTTAATTCCATGATCAATGCATTTTAATTACATCTGTAGTTTTCATTCTCTATACTTTTATTTGAGAATTCATAGAAGAAGTAACAAAGGTATTTCAATATCAAAAAGTCTTACATAGAATATCATAACAACAAACCATTCATAATAATAGCTATCAAAAGAATTAAGTGAGTAAAGACCCAATATTTAAGTTTAAAAAATTTGAAATAGATCAATCTCACTGCCTTATGAAAGTAGGCACTGATGGAATCCTGCTTGGTGCATGGTGTGATGTTCAAGGTGCAAAAAAAGTATTGGATATAGGAACAGGAACAGGGCTGGTTGCGCTTATGATAACCCAAAGGACTAAGAATACAATGATAATGGCAGTCGAAGTAGATCAAGAGTCAAGTCATCAAGCAAAGATGAATTTTGATACATCGATGTGGCATGACAGATTAGATCTCTATAAAGGCACCATACAAGACTTTGCTCACCAAGGTACAAGTCAATTTGATCATATTGTTTGTAATCCGCCTTTCTTTTCAGGAGGTACTTTGTCCACGAATCAAGACAAGAATAATGTAAGGCACACTATTAAATTATCTCATCAGGATTTATTAAAATCAGTTAGAACATTGATTTCAACAAATGGAAAATTTAGTTTAATTCTTCCGTTAATAGAAGGGCTGAGATTTATAGAATTAGCTGAAACATATGGCCTCAATTGTGAACGTAAAACAGAAGTAAAATCAAGAATAAAAGGTAATGTAGAGCGATTACTATTACAATTTTCTAAAGTCCAATCAAAAGGCCTAAAGGAAGATGAATTGATTATTTACAAAAGTGATAGCAAAGACTATACTAATGATTTCATCGAACTAACAAAAGACTTTTATCTAAAGATGTAATTGTTCTTTCAGAGTTCTATTTACAAATCACATTAACTTGCACTTGCAATGAAATTTCAAGATTACCAATTTGATCCTAAAGTAAAGCGTGGTCTTTCCGAATTGGGATTTAAACGACCTACCGATATCCAATTCAAATCTATTCCAAATATCCTCAGGGGTGAAGATTTATTTGCTATTGCCCAAACAGGAACAGGAAAGACTGCAGCATTTGCAATACCTGTGGTAGATATCATATTAAGAGCAAAATCTACAGGCAGAAGGTCATCAGGTGTATATGCACTTGTCATGGTTCCTACTCATGAACTTGCAGAACAAATAAATGGAGTCTTCGAAGATATATCTAAGTTCACTTCTATCAAATCAGTGGCTCTTTTAGGAGGAGTAGATCAAGATCCTCAGATAGAACAACTCAACAATGGAGTAGATATAGTAATTACCACTCCTGGGAGAATGTTTGATCTCATCAGTCAAGGACATCTTAGAACTTCCCATATTGAAATATTGATTCTAGATGAAGCTGATTATATGCTCGATCTAGGATTTATAAAAGACATCAAAGACATCATATTTAAGCTTCCTAAAAGAAGACAAACTCTTTTCTTTTCGGCTACTCTTACTGATAAAATAAAAAAGATAGCCTATAAGATAGTAAGGCAAAATGCTATTAGAATTCAAATTTCTCCTAAAGATCCTGTATCTAAAAATGTGGACCACTCAGTGTTATACGTAGATATGGATCATAAAAGATTCTATTTAGAAAAAGTTGTGTTAGAAAACCCTGAAACTAAAATTCTTGCATTCGTAAGAACAAAAGTTCGAGCAGAACGGGTATCAAAGGCAATGGAAAGAGTAAATATTCATTCTTTGACTATTCATGGTGATAAAGATCAAAATGAACGTACTCAAGTGCTCAATGAATTTAGAAATGGTAAAACCAATCTTCTTATAGCCACTGATGTCACTGCTAGAGGTATAGATATTCCAGATATCTCAATAGTAATAAATTATGATCTTCCTGTAGATCCTGAAAATTACGTTCACAGAATTGGCAGAACTGGAAGGGCCAAAAGAAGAGGACATGCTTATTCCTTTTGTGCAGAAACGGAGAAAGATATCTTGGTAGAAATTCAGAGCTTTCTTGATGCGGAAATAGCTGAAATAAAACTGGATAAAATAGATGTAAAGGATATTCTAAATATAGGGCTAGATCGAACTCATGACTATATGGCTTTGATCAAAGAAGATAAAGAAGAGGAAGAAAAGTGGAAAAAGAAAAAAAGGAAGAAACGTAAGAAGTAGAACCTGATAAATTACCTTGGTTACAGTTAAGATAAGAAGGTCTAGAATTCACTTCTATTGGCAGTTTATATGATAAAAGATACAGAAACGGATTATATTATCTCAACTGACAAATCTAACATAGATATAGATTATGTCCATGAGTATCTGAGTACTAAAGCTTTCTGGTCAATGGGTCGTTCAAAAGAAGTAGTTGTAAAATCTATTGAATGTGCCATGTGCTTTTCCATTTTTGACAAGAGTACAAAACAAGTAGGATTTGCCAGAGTAATTACTGATCATTCTACCTTCGCCTATCTTTCTGATGTATTTGTGGATGAACAGAATAGAGGCCAAGGGTTGAGTAAAAAACTCATTCAATATATTTTAGAACATCCTAGACTTTCAGATATAAATAGATGGATGTTACTAACCAAAGATGCTCATGGATTGTATTCAAAGTTTGGATTCAGAAATACAATAAAAAGCAATTGGATAATGGAAATGGTAAACGACCAAATCTGAGTGAATTCTGAGTTTTCCCTTAAATCAATTAAACATCTCAACTATTCTTTCCTTTGTTGCGTTTTAGCAAGCCTGAACACCCTTATTCTTTATTGAATAAATAATACATTTTATTTTTTTTAAATATGTACCACATTTTTAATCAGTCACTTACAGTAATTTTTGTTTTGCTAGCATTCTTATCAGTCAAAGCTGATAAACTACCAACTAAAAATATAGAAGATGAATTTGTAATCCATGCAAAGTATACTACTTCTCCTATTACTGTAGATGGACAAATTGATGAATCCATCTGGGCTGAGACAGAAGAGGTTTCTGGATTTTGGCTTTCTTCACCTGATGATGGCAGAATCGCAGATGAAGAATATGGAACCAAAGTCAAATTAGCTTATGATGATGACAATCTCTATATCGCTGCAGTCTGCAAAGGTGGAAAATCCTTTGTTATGCCTTCTCTTAAAAGGGATACCAGAGAGTTTTGGGATGGCGATGTATTTGGAGCGGTCATAGACCCGGTTAATGAACGTACCAATGGATTTATTTTTGCGACTAACACGGCAGGAGTTCAATTAGAATCACTTATTTCTGGTGGAATGGCAAGGCGGAATGGAGTGGGAAGTGTCAATATTAATGGTGCATGGGATCAGTCTTGGGTTTCTGAGGCTCAGGTATTTGACGATTATTGGACCGTAGAAATGGCCATTCCTTTTAAATCACTGAGATATGGAGAAAAGGAAGAATGGGGAATCAATTTTTGGAGAGGAATTACGGAAAATAACGAATGGCACAGTTGGACTCGGATGAGTATCGAATTCATGGTTATTGACTTAGGTCATACCGGCACTTTGAAATGGGAATCTCCTCCGAAAAAGTCAAAAAGCAACATCTCCGTTGTCCCCTATGTATTAGCATCGACAACTAATTCTTCTGGAGACAATGAGCCATCTGATCAAAATTTAAGAGTAGGCGCAGATGCGAAAGTAGCTCTCACCTCTACTATAAATCTGGACCTTACAATTAATCCTGACTTTTCACAGGTAGACGTAGATGAGCAAGTAACTAATTTGACAACAGTAAATCTGAGGTTTCCAGAAAGACGATTGTTTTTTCTAGAGAATAGCGACCTTTTCAGTGATTTTGGAATACCTCCAATCAGGCCTTTTTTTTCAAGGAGAATTGGACTTGATGCAAGTGGAGGTGCTATACCCATTGCATATGGTGCTAGACTATCAGGGAATGCTAACAAGGATTTAAGGCTAGGTCTAATGAATCTTCAGACAAAAGTTACTGACGAATTTCAAGCTCAAAATTATACATCATTAGCTGCACACCAACAAGTACTAGGGAGGTCAATTATCAAAGGATACGCACATAATCGTCAAGCAACAACAGCTTCTGAGTTTGAAACAAAAGATTATAACAGAGTGGCAGGGTTCGAAATGCAATACTTTTCTAAAAATAGTAGATTCAGAACCGCAGGAGGTGGAAGTAAATCTTGGTCTAGTGACATAAGTGGTGATGATTTGTTTTACACTTTCCTATTAGGCTATAATACTAGAAACGTTAGTTTTTATACTAATTTCTCGGGTATGGGTGATAACTATAGATCAGATGTAGGATTCAATCCTAGATTTAACCACTATGACGCTGTAAGAGACACAACAGTAAAGATTGGATACCATCATGGTTTTTCTTCTTTGAGTTATCAATTTCTTCCTGAAGATCAGTCAGTTATCAATTCACAATCTATTGGGATTACAAATGTTTTGGACTATTCGCAAGACAATTTTGACTTAATCACCAATAGATCATCCATTTCATATAATCTGCGATGGACTAATTCTAGCAATCTAAGAGTATCAATAAGCCATGATAGACAAGGGCTTCTTTTTCCTTTTGCATTTACCGACAAGGATCCTCTTCCTTCTGATGTATATAAATACAATTACTTCAGGTTGAATTATCAATCCGATCAACGCAAACCCTTCGGTTTTGAATTGGGTTATCAAAATGGAGGCTTTTATAATGGCAATAGACAAGAATATCAAGTACAACTTAGATATAGGCAGCAGCCATGGGGTAACTTTAGAGTAAATGCAGTTTACAATAAATTGACTTTTCCTGAGCAATATGGAGAAAGCGAGTTATTTCTATTAGGAGCAAAATTTGAGATCAACTTTACAAGAAATCTATTTTGGACTACATTCTTACAATACAATACACAAGCTGAAAACTTTAACGTAAATAGTAGGCTTCAATGGAGGTTCAAACCATTGTCAGACATTTTCTTAGTGTACTCTGACAATTATACCACTGAAAACTGGGGCCCTAAAAATAGAGGTCTAGTATTAAAATTAAATTACTGGCTAAACTTGTAACGTTTAGAACCTTCCACAACTAGTTACTGCGGACTACTAGACAGATTAGGGAAAATAGAGGGCCAAAAAACCTATCAAAACAATTGTGCATTTTTGCAGTTCGGTAGAAATAAAGATAAGAACATCGAATGGCAAAATTTTCAATTAACCTTAAGGATGGCACTATTGACAATGAGCAAAAAAAGGAACTCATAGTTGGAATAGACCTTGGCACCACTCATAGTTTAATTGCCTATATCAAAGATGGCAATCCAGAGATGATAAAAAATCATTCCTCCTCTGACACCTTAGTACCTTCCATCATACACTTTGCCCAAAATGACCAGATAGTTGTAGGTAATGACGCAAAATCAAAATTAATAGAAGCTCCTGAACAGACTATATTTTCTATAAAAAGACTAATGGGTAAGTCTTACCATGACATTGAAGACTTCAAGAAAGTATTAGGATATAAGATCATTGATGAAGATGAAGACAAACTT
This sequence comes from Saprospiraceae bacterium UBA7328, assembly GCA_002471345.1. GTDB lineage: Bacteria > Bacteroidota > Bacteroidia > Chitinophagales > Saprospiraceae > UBA7328. Next base: position 7,225 of record DKPS01000055.1, on the reverse strand, counting down.
GTAAAGATTCAAGTAGATCAGAAGTTTTATAATCCAATTGAGTTATCAGCAATGATACTTTCGCAACTGAAAGTGAATGCGGAAAAAGAACTAGGGCAGAATATCAACAAAGTCGTAATCACTGTACCAGCATATTTCAATGATGCCCAAAGACAAGCAACAAGAGATGCTGGAAAATTAGCTGGATTAGAAGTTCTAAGAATTATCAATGAACCTACAGCAGCCAGTTTGGCTTACGAATTGGGAACGGATAGGAATCAAGATAAACTGATTGCGGTGTACGATCTTGGAGGTGGAACATTTGATATTTCTATTCTGAGAATTGAAAATGGAATTTTCGAGGTATTATCTACCAATGGAGATACTTTTCTTGGAGGAGATGACTTTGATAAATCCATTTTTGATAAATGGAGCAAAGAATTAGGTGGAGTGCCTAAAAATAAATCTGCCATCCAAGAATTAAGATTAAAATCAGAAGAAGCAAAAAAAGAACTTTCATTTTCTGATGAATTTAGTTGCCAATTTCTAGGTAAAACTTTGACACTAAGCAAATCAGAATTTGAAACAATCACAGCTCCCCTTATTAACAGAACCATCACTCACTGCAAAAAAGCAATCATAGATGCCGAAATTACATTCTCCGATATTACAGATGTAATAATGGTAGGTGGTTCAACAAGAATCCCAGCAGTAAAAAACGCTGTAAAGACTTTTTTTAATCAAAAGGCCCATGACGAACTGAATCCTGATGAAGTGGTAGCATTAGGGGCAGCCATTCAAGCTGATATCCTAGCGGGCAATAGAAAGGACATGTTACTCCTAGATATCACACCACTTTCGTTAGGAATTGAAACTATGGGTGGCCTTATGGATGTAATCATTCCTAGAAATTCTAAAGTTCCTTCAGCTGCTGCTAGAAACTATACCACTTCGGTAGATGGGCAGGCAAACCTCAGAGTATCTGTTTTTCAAGGTGAAAGAGATCTAATAAGTGATAATAGAAAACTGGGAGAATTCATCCTAAATGGTATTCCTCCAATGCCTGCTGGAATTCCTAAAATTGAAATCCAATTTATGATCGATGCTGATGGTATCCTTAGAGTAAAAGCCAAGGAAAACAGATCTAATGTGGAAACAGAAGTAGAAATCAAATCACAATATGGGATTTCAGAGGAAGATATGGCACTCATGCTCAAAGACTCTATTATCAATGCCAAAGATGATATGCAAAAAAGGGGTCTTATTGAAGCACAAACTGAAGCTAAAAATGTGATTCATTCTGGGCAGAAATTTTTAAAGCAAAATGAATCCATCCTTAACATTGAAGAAAAAGCTACTACCCTCAAAATGTTAAATAGATTACAATCTCTTGTAAATCAAGGCACTAAAGACCAGATTCAATCTTACATGGAAGAATTCAATGAGTATACCTCTCCATTAGCACATCGTGCCATGGACGTAAATATTGGAGAATCCTTAAAAGGGAAAAGCATCTGATCTGATGAAAACAGCATTAATTCGACCTTTTGCTAATTACATCTCAAAACAGATTAAAAGAGATAGTAAAAATGCATTGAAAGATCAGCAAAGGCTACAAAAGTCATTAGTTAAAGCAGCTAGGTCTACTCAATTTGGAAGGGACCATGATTTTAAAAATATAAAGACCTATGAAGACTTTAAAACCAAAATTCCCATAAGAGATTATGAAGGTCTTAAAGGGTATTTTGAAAAAATCAAAGAAGGTGCTAAGGATGTGCTTTGGCCAGGAAAACCGAAATATTTTGCAAAGACTTCTGGTACTACTTCAGGTGTAAAATATATCCCAGTAAGTAGTGCTAGTGTGCCTAATCATATTAATTCTGCTAGAAACGCCTTGTTTAATTACATAAGTGGTAACAAAACGTCTCAAATATTTGATGGTAAAGTCATTTTTCTTTCTGGGGCTCCTACCCTATCTGACACTGGAGGTGTCAAAACTGGACGTCTTTCAGGTATTGTGAATCATGAAGTTCCCTCCTGGCTCAGATCTAATCAGCTACCATCCTATGAAACCAACTGCATTGAAGATTGGGAAGAAAAAGTAGATGCTATTGTAGAAGAAACCTATGATCAAGATCTGCGTATTATCAGCGGCATTCCACCTTGGGTATTAATGTATTTTGAAAAATTACTTGTCAAAACAGGTAAAAAATATATCAAAGATATCTTTCCCAATTTTTCTGTTTTCGCATATGGAGGCGTGAGTTTTGAGCCCTATAGAACCAGTATTAATGAGATCATAGGAAAGGAGGTAGATATGATCGAAACCTATCCTGCATCAGAAGGCTTCATTGCATATTCTACAGAATTAAATCATGAAAGCTTACTACTTAATACCAACTCTGGAATCTTTTATGAATTTGTGAAAGCCGATACCATATTTGATAAAAACCCAATAAGAGTAGATCTCAGCGGAGTAGATAAAGACATCGATTATGCATTAATTATAAACAATAATGCTGGTCTTTGGGGATATAATATTGGAGATTTAGTTCGCTTTGTCTCTCTTGATCCGTACAAAATAATTGTCTCGGGCAGGATAAAACACTTCATTTCTGCTTTTGGTGAGCATGTCATCGGAAAAGAAGTAGAACAAGCAATCGCTGAAGTAACAAAGGCTTTAAATATGAAAGTCATTGACTTCACTGTGGCTCCTGAAGTAAATCCAAGTAATGGACTTCCATATCACGAGTGGCTTATTGAGTTTGAAGAAACTCCAAATGAGCTTATCGATGTATCTAAATCAATAGATCAATCTATAAGAAAGCAAAACATCTACTATGATGATTTGATAACTGGAGGTATACTTAGATCTGCATTAATCACTCCAATAAGGAAAAATGGGTTCAGGGATATGATGAAAGCTCAAGGAAAATTGGGTGGACAAAATAAGGTACCCAGATTGAGTAACGACAGGAAATTGGCAGATCTTATTAAGAATCTTTAACTCACTTCCTTCTCTCTTTTCTTCTTTCAATCAACCGGTTATAATATTCGAAATCCTTTTCATTCGATGCTTCTATTGAGTATGCTCTTGTCTCTTTATCTCTGCTTACCAAAACATATTGAATATCATTTTCACAAGCTACATCTAGACAGACCTCTGAGCCTTCTATACAAATCACATTATCTCCCCCACAATCCAAATCAATGTCAATTACACTCACATCATCAAAAGGGATTTCTTCACCGGCAATGTTTAGAGTACAACTATTTCTTACAATGGAGCGATGTGGAAAGACAGTAACATATCTCACAGCTTCCCCATTAGCGGTGGCCCCTTCTCTTTTCACCCCTTTATTAAGCTTAGCCATTATCTCTCTTACTTTTTCTATTTTAAGCTTTTTCTTCTTACACTCATAAGACAAGTCTGGGTGTCTTTCTGCCAAGAATTCATTGAAGTCTTTACAGTTTTTGAATACATTAAACTCAAATCTTTGAGGGTCGTAGATTAAGCCAGTCACCTTTTTCTTTCCCAAATTCAGTCCAGTATTAAGTCCAATACCTGAACCGAATCCTCCAGAGCCTATCCCAATTCCAGGACCATTTCCTCCCCCATCTGCCCACTCTAAATAGTCATAAGTTCCTTGAGATTTCACCTTAATAAAATGTGAATTTGTCCCTGGTGCAGAGAGTCTATCACCTTTAGCCAGATAGCGTGTAATCTCATACTGATCATAGTACAATTCACCATCTATATTCGCTGCAAATGCTTTTTTCAATCTCTTATTCTTTCTATCCGTCTTAATCATATACTTCTTGACAGGACTCTTTTTGTTTAGAACTTTATCCACATATGGAATTTCCTCATTATCACATATTCCTTCAGCAAAATCTTCAATGGACCAATAAATGCAATCTTGAGAACTGCGCTGAGCTGTCATCTCAATTTGTAAAGAGTTGAAAATCAAGAAAAAAAGTAGAATTCTTACAAAGTTCATTATGACAATTTATATTATGGAGTATAAAAATACATTGACATATATAACGACCTTTTTATCAATCTACAGTTATAAATGACGTTATAAATTTCCTAAAAGTTTTACTGAAAAGTTATTGAAAAAGAATTCTCTACATTTTCATTTTGTTGACGTTATAAATAAAGGTGCATTTTGTTATCTAAAACAATTGTCGATTATGAAAAATCATCTCATCTCCATTCTAATCTTATTTATCATGATTCTCTCGAGTGACTTGTTTACTCAAGAACTTAGATCATTATCAATTTGATCTTACTATTGAAAATCCATTTGGATTACCTAATCCTGAAGCTCCAGAACAGATAAACGATTATCATCCATTAATAGGGAATAGTAAATGTCAATCGATAGCTAGAAATCAGGATCAAACCTGGGGTGACACATTACAGATGATATGGAGATGGAAGTATATATCGAATGGAATGGCAGTGCAGGATGAGACATTAAAAGCCGACGGAATGCATTCTGGAAGTATCAGGCAGTTTATTCCAGACAGCAATAGATGGTTTGTCCATTACTATAGTTCTGGCTCTCCCTCTACAACTTTACCAGTATGGGAAGGGAATAAGAATGAAAATGGTGATATAATTCTTTACAAAGAGCAAAAAGCCCCTAATGGGACTGATGGGTTTTACAAAATAACCTTTAAGGAAATAACCAATTCTTCATTTACCTGGTTAGGGGAATGGGTAGACGCTGCTGAAACCTTTTCTTATCCAACATGGAAGATTTATTGCTCTAAAATTGCCCCAAAACAGACTGAATGACTTTACAAAGTCTTAAAGAAGCCTAAGTTCCAGTTAAAAATTGCCACATCTTCATAAATTGAATACCTTTGCGCGCTATGAAAAAAATCACTTTTTTTTTCGTGTTTATTGCCTTACTCTTTTCGGCTTGCAAATCTGATTACGAATTGGTCAGAACTAGTGGTGATTCTAATAGAATATTAGAAGCTGCTAACAATTATTTTGAAAATAAAGACTATACGAAAGCGATCTCACTTTACGAGATTATTATACCTACTATGAGAGGTAAACCTGGTGGCGAAGAAATGTCATATAGATATGCAGATGCTCATTTCTTGAGTAGAAGCTTTATCCTAGCCGCACATTACTTTAAAACTTTTTCTGATACATATGGCAATTCTCCAAGGAGAGAAGATGCTTTATTCATGACAGCTTATTCGAACTATAAATTATCACCACGATTTAAGTTAGATCAGTCATCCAGTGAAAAAGCCATTTCAGGTTTTCAATTATTTGTAAACTCATATCCCAACAGTGAAAAGGTCCAGCAGTGTAATGAGCTAATTGATGAGCTTAGAAAAAAGAAAGAGATAAAGGAATTTGAAGCGGGTAAACTTTATTACAATATGAAAAAGTACTCTGCTGCGGTAGTTACTTTGGAAAATATGCTCACCTCTTTTCCTGGTACTAAAGATGAAGAAGAAGCGCGATATCTTATTGTAAAAGCGCAATATCTACTAGCCAAAAACAGCATTTACACCGTCCAAGAAGAAAGGTTCACAGATGCGCTAAAAAGCTGTGATAGATTTATTAAAAGATATTCTGAAAGTCAATACCTCGACGATGTCGTGGATTATAGAAATATTAGTTTAGAAGAAATAAAACAAGCACAAAATGGCTGATATAAAAAATCAGGTTCAAGACATTAATCCAAATTTATCTGCAGTAGATATAGCTAATCTTGCTTCAGATACTGGCAACATTTATGAAGCTCTAGCTGTAATAAGCAAAAGAGCGCGCCAATTAAATAGAGAGATCAAAACTGAGCTGCAATCTAAGTTGGAAGAGTTTGCCTTAGAGACTGATACTATAGAAGAAGTACAAGAGAATAAAGAGCAAATTGAAATTTCCAAATTTTACGAAAGGCTTCCAAATCCTACAAGAATCGCTTTGGATGAGTATCTGACCGGAAAGCTTTCAATTGAAGTGATCGAGGATTATCAAGAAGAAAGAGAATAGATCTTTTATGGCTTAGGCCAATTACATTCCACAACATACACAATAAAGATGAGCAAATACATCATCGGCATATCAGGTAGTATAGCCGCTTATAAGTCTGCTTATCTTGTCAGGGCATTGATCAAAAAAGATCATGAAGTCAAGGTGATTATGACTCCTAGTGCTACTAAATTCATATCACCTATTACTATTTCAACACTTTCTAAAAATGAAGTTAGCGTTGATCTGATAGACGAAGGAACGTGGAATAATCATGTCGAACTGGGTCTTTGGGCTGATGCTATGATCATTGCTCCAGCCACGGCTACTACCTTAGGAAAGTTAGCTCATGGTATTGCTGACAATATGCTTATTGCAACTTATCTAAGTGCAAAGTGCCCTGTACACATAGCTCCTGCAATGGATCTTGATATGTGGAAACACCCTTCTACCCAGTCAAATATTCAAACATTAGAATCATACGGTAATCATATTATACCCGTGGGACATGGAGAGTTGGCAAGTGGCTTATATGGAGATGGAAGGATGGCAGAACCAAATGAGATAATCTCATATCTTGAAACAATTTCAAATTCTGGGAAGAATCAACTCCTTAAAGGAAAAAAAGTACTCATAACTGCAGGTCCCACACACGAAAAAATTGATGCAGTGCGGTTTATTGGTAATAAGAGTACCGGTAAAATGGGAATAGCTGTAGCAGATGTTTGTCATAATCAAGGAGCAGATGTTACACTAGTTTTAGGCCTCACAAAACATCGACCTACTAATTCAGGTGTAAAAGTTATATCTATAACTAGTGCACAAGAAATGTTTGATGCGACAGTAAAATATTACCCAGAGACTGACATTGCTGTTATGGCAGCTGCTGTAGCAGATTATGCACCAACTAAATCCTATAGCCATAAAATTAAAAAGGCTGATGGTAATTGGAATATGGATCTAGAACGTACTAAAGACATAGCAGCCGAGTTAGGAAGGATGAAGAAAAAAGATCAAATCAATATTGGTTTTGCATTAGAAACTGATAATGAATTAGAATACGCTCAGAAAAAAATGAAAAAGAAGTCTTTTGACTTTATTGTTTTGAACTCTCTCAAAGATAAAGGAGCAGGATTCGCACATGATACTAACAAGGTGACAATCATACATCAGGACAATAAGATCAAAAAGTATGAGTTAAAGTCAAAGCTGGATGTCGCACAAGACATCCTTAATGAAATA
>DKPS01000075.1 GCA_002471345.1 Saprospiraceae bacterium UBA7328 | reverse complement strand
CCCAATAATCACTGCGTACAAAAATTTATTTGTTATCAAAGAGCTTTTGTGTATTCTATTGTTTAGTATTCTTTGCATAATTGCCATCTTATTTCAGATATGTTTGTGCTCTAGTGAAAAAATCATCTTTTTCTTCTTGTGTTGATAAAAAACTAAATACACCAATCGATCTTTCTAAATTCAGAAAATCTAATATGAAAGTGAAAATGGCATTTGTAGAATTTAAATCCGTAGCTAAAGCATTATTCTGAGCATCTATTAGGTTAGTAATGTTTGTTTGTCCAGCTGAATAAGCGTCTTGAACTATCTCGTAGTTTTTGCGCGAAGCATCAGCAGCCTTTTGAGATAATTCCATTCTAGAAAACGAAGCACCTACATTTTCTAAATTTGATCTTATAAGAAGCTCTAACTGATTTTCAACATTCTTTCTCGTGTTTTTTAATTGATCGATGTTAAGTTTTGACTGTTCAATCAATTTCTTTCGATTATTTCCTTGAAATATGGGATACTTAAGCCCTAGAGCGATTTCCCAAGTGGTACTATTATCTCTTTCAGGTAAGCCATCGGGAATATTTATTCTAGTTGCAATTCTATTTGAAGATCCAGAAAGGCCTAGAGTAGGCAAATACATAGCTCTCTCCCGTGAAAGTTGAAGACGTTTTTCTATTTCTAAACCTAGATCCACTTGGGTAAGTTCTGGAAGGTTGTCTAATGCAAAATCTACTAGAAAATCAGAAAATTTATTTAAAGCTCCATAGTCGTCTATAAAAGCTATGCGTCCGTCTGTTATGAGTAAGCTTGTACTCAATAAAGTAGCTTCTTCTATTTCAATAGCCTCGTTTATTGGATGATTCAATAGTTGATTGAGTCTAAATTTTGCTTGTCGCAGACTTGCATATGCATCATTTAGGCTGATATTTGAATTGGCCAATTCTGCTTCCCATCTATTGATATCAGTTACTCCAAGATGGCCGATGGCTTGTTTGGTTTTAGATATGTCAAAATTGTCTTTATTCCGCTCTACGTTTTGTTGTTGAATGTTAAGATTGCTTTTAGCAAAAAGAATATTCATATAGGCTGTGGCTACGTCAATGACAACATCTAATTGTGTTTGATAATACTGAGACTCTTCATTCTTTTTGAGCAATTTCTGGATAGCAACATTAGCTAATGCAGGTTCTGCAAATATTATTTGAGAAAGATTTCCGCTAAATATCCAGTTTGCTCTTCCTTGGGCACCTTGAGAAGCTAAAGTCGATATTTCATCTTTGACTAAAAAAGTTGAAGAAACATCTACTTGTGGTAATAATTCTGACTTAGCTATACTTGTTTCGGTATCAGCAATCTGTATATCTGCTTCTTCTATTTTTATTGACAGATTCTTGTTAAGAGCAATTCCTAGAGCTTGCTGTAGATTTATTTTATTGTCAGTTTGGATGTTTTCGAGATTTATTAATGTTGCTGAATTCATGATGTCAAAATTAGGATAGACTCCAATTTGTCGAGCCGTTTCCATATTGATCATTAGGTTTTCTCCAAAAGACCGCATTTCTACAGATAGATCAGCTGCATTTTGACCTTCCAATATTTTCATTAGAGAAAGGGCAATCCGCCGTGGTATCTTCTGAAGGTTTCCTCCAGTCTCATATGCGGCCAGTGCTCCATTTTGTATATATTCTTCTCCAAATAATGCAGCTGAAGGAACTTTGTTATCATTTATAGTTTGAAAAATTGATTGAACTAAATTTTCATCACTTCCTAGATAGGGTAATGCATATACTGCCACTTTAGCACCCTCCATATCATTAAAGTGATCGGCTATTTGAGTTTTGTAATAAATATGATCAACGGTTACATCTTTACCTTTTAAATAATTAGCAAAAAGCTGTTTCATAAATGAAACTTCGCCAATGGTTCCTTCTTCAGTTATTACCTCAAGGTGATCAAAAGGATAGATTTCATATAGTATGTTTAAGTCTCTTTCTATGTCAAATGGAGACTCGGTATAAGTAAAATTATTTATACCAGAAGTGCCATTTTCTGTCTTAATAAGCCCTTGTAATTCAGAATCAAGGACTATAGCACTAATAGTAGGTTTAGGAAAGTCATTCCTTGTAATTGCATAGTTAGAACTAAGGTTACCTAAGGCAATGACAACATCGTTTTTCAAATATGCCTCAGTAAAGGCAGTATTATAATCTGTTCCTTCTTTAGATCCAAAATATGAATTGAATTGTATTTCATATCGATGATGTAAAAGTTGAAAAATCTCTTCCTTAAGGTTGCCTTCGTATTCTATTTCTAAATCACTATCTGATACCTCATCATAAATTATCCCAATATTAATGGACTGAGAAATAAGACTATTCAACCCTATCATCAATAGAAGTAGCAAAAGACTAACTTTTAAATAATTCAGCATCTTGATTTAAATATGATTACATCTCAATTTTCTTTATATCTACCTTTAGATGTAATATGTTCCTTTAATGAAGAATCGTGACATGTTAAAGATTAAACCCTTTTGCGTCAGTAGCAAGGCAGCTTATCTTTTATTCTGATATTTTTTTAATCCTTGTTCATTCATCCAGGATTTATAAGTTATAATTGACAAGGCATGGTTTTAACATCAACCATTTAGGCATTCTTTGGGTTATAGTATCAAAGGAAGATCAATTTTTAAGAATATACCGATGTGAAAATCCTACTTTTTATATGTTGCCATCTTATACTCCCCAATAGAAGAATTCTGAATTTTAAATCTTTGGAAGGTGAAAGCAAAAGAAATCTTCTTCTATAAGAATTTAGAATACCCTGTGAAAATGTAGGAAGTTAAGAATTCATTTCACCTTAAATACATATCCTACGCCTTTAAGTGTCATAATTTCTATAGAGTAATCCTCCTTAAAGCGTTTTCTCAATTTATTGATGTATACATCTAGATTCCTTGAATGATAAAAAGAGTCATCACCCCATACATTCATCAAGATTTCTTTGCGAGGGCATGTCGAGTTCATATGCTGACAAAGCAAATGAAGAACTCGAGATTCTCTTTCTGATAGATCCATTGATGAATCATTATATATGATTTCATATTTACTAGGATAGAATGTCCATTTACCTAGATCGAAACGATCAACATTTTCTTTTTGAATTGGTGAGGACTGAATTAGGTTATTGATTCTCACGATTAACTCTTCCATACTGAAAGGCTTCCTCAAATAATCTCTTCCCCCAACTTCAAACCCCTTGATGACATCTTTAGTTTGAGTTTTAGCAGTGAGAAATATGATAGGTATAATAGGGTCAATTTCTTTAATTAATGCTGCCAATTGATATCCATCCATTTTTGGCAACATGATATCTAATACACAGATGTCAAAAGCACCTTGTTTAAATGTATCAAAAGCACTTTGACCATCAGTAGCCACTTCTACATCATACCCTCTAGTTTGTAAACTTTCTGAGACAATTTGTGCCAGGGCAGGCTCATCTTCTACGTACAGGACATTGATGCTCATTGAGAAAGGGGTAGGTTTATAGAAAAAGAACAAGATTGATTAGACGATTCTACTGATATTTTCCCTCCTGCAGCATTGATATGTTTGTTAGCATAATAAAGACCTAGTCCATGACCTTTTACATTATGAATGTCCTGATTAGGAACTCTATAGAATTTTTCGAATATCCTTTTTATGTCTTTATCAGAAATTTCATTTCCGGTATTAGTTATTCTAATGACGACTTCGTGATCTTTTTGATTTGCATCTACTTCAACAATTCCTGTATCTGACCCGTATTTGAAAGCATTGTCTATAATACTACTTAATGCACTTTTGAAATGAATAGATGGCATATTTACTATCATTTCATTTGTGCTCACTTTGGATAAAAGTCTAGATTTATATACTTCAAACTCCTTGAATATAGAATCTAATGCTAACGCAATGTCTAATTTTTCTGGTGCTTCTAATACATCATTGTTATCCTTATTAATCGTCAATATTTTATCGACTAATTGATCTAACTTCTTTAATTCTCTTTTAGAAATTGAAAGATAGTTTCCGCTCTTTTTTTCATTATTTAATACATTGAAATCTGATAGTGCTTCAATAGCGACATTAACAACACTAATAGGTGTTTTGAGTTCGTGGGTCATGTTGCTTACAAAATCATCTTTTAGCTGAGCATATTGCTTTGCATTTCTTAAGTTTTTAAGAATCAGGAAAAATGCACCGCCCACAAGTAAAAAGAGAAATACCCCAAAAAATAGTTCTGGCACCATGCTCTTCAATATCAAGCTAGGGTGATAATCTACTGCAGCTAAAAATTCACCGCCATCTAAAAAGGTATTACCCACTTTCCCTATCTCAGTAATGAATGCAGCATTGAAACTTGAATCCATTCCTTTTTTTAAAACCTTAAAATTTAAATTGCTCAAATCAGAGTCTTCTAATCCAGTGGTAAAAAAATCACTCAATTTTAAGCGTGCTGAGTCTACATCTACAGTATATGTACCATCTTCTCCAATTTTTACAGTTGAAGTCTCGGAGTTGACTGAGATAGTAATGGATGTGCTTGTATCACTAGGAGTATTAGGCACTCCAAAAAGTTCACTCAGATTTATCTTTTCATTTTCGTCTGAAGAATCTATCCTCATTTTGATGACTACCATTTCTGTCGATTTCAGACTGTCATGTATGCCATCAGGAAAGTTGGTTGTTGAATGGAATGAGTTAGAAAAGTGATCGATAGGTAGTTTTGATCTTTTTAGCACCAAGTTCTTTTCGGCCTCTTCTAGTGCTCTAAAGAAGACTAAATCAGTCTGATTTTTAATAGAGTCCACCTCGTCCTGATAGACAGAGTGCCACCAGAGCCCTATGAGCGCGCCTAAAAATATCAAGGCTAGCATTACAAGTGAAATTTCTTTGTTCAGTTTCAAGTCTCTGTGAATAGTGCCATACAAACATAGGCTAAAGAAAAGTCCAATATTCTCTGATTAACCTTAATTAACCTTAAATCTACATTGGTTAACTCAGATTAGGGTGAAGTCAGAATAGCTTTGGAAAAAATTTATAAAACATGAAATACATAAAAAATACTTTGTTGATTGCCTTTTTGATCAGCCCTTTTTTCTTGGTATCCCAACAGGAAGGTACTATCATATATACTGAGTCAGTAAGCTTTGATTTTGAAGCACCAGAAGGTATGGAGGACATGTTTAAAGATATGCCTAAAAGCCGCTCCTCTGAGAAAAAGCTAATTTTCAAAGATGGTAAATCATTGTATAAAATTCAAAAGGCAATGAACTATGAAAATGAAGGAAGTATTGAAGGTGAACATCAGTCATCAGTTTTCAAAATGAAAATCCATGAACCCGATAATAGAACATTTTCTGATTATAATTTAGGAAAAATAGTAGCTCAGCAAGAACTAATGGGTAAGACATTCTTGATTCATGATGAACTTAAAAAGTATGATTGGAAGGTAACTTCAGAAAGGCGACAAATATTGGATTACCAATGCATGAAAGCTACAGCAGAAGACGATGAACATACAGTTACGGCATGGTTTTCTCCCCAAATTCCTTTAGGTATAGGACCTAATCAATATAATGGATTGCCCGGTGCTATATTAATGATAGAAGTAGAAGATGGAAATAGAGAAATAGTAGCTAAAGAGATATCTATGGGTGCCATTGATGGAGCTGACATGGTCATTCCTGAAAAAGGTAAGAAGGTTAACAGAACCAAATTTAAGGCTATTGAAAAAGAGAAAATGGACGAGATGGAAAGCGTTAATGGAGGGCCTGGAGTAAGAATGATTATCAGAAATTAATTACAAAAGTAACATCTCATATAATGGAGGACACTTTCTCTCCTTCATCTAATAAGCATAATAGGCAAATCCACACATGAAGATTTCATATTTGAAGAAACATGCTCTTCAAGTGAAGAGGTCGGAGGAGTGAATGGAGACAATATTTTCAATTACTATCACACACAGCAAAAACGTCATCATGAAAAAGTTTACTTCACGACTCCAAGTGATTCTGCTATGGCTATGCATATGCATAGCTATGGTAGAGTCCAATGCTCAATCTGTTCAAGGTGTAGTCCTTGATGAACAAAACTCACCTTTAGCATCAGCAAGCATTATTGCGCTCTCTTCTGCAGATTCTGTCATGGGTGGTTTCGCCCTCACAGATGTGCAAGGGAGATTTAGGATAGAAAATTTGAAAGAAGGAGCTTTTACATTACAAGTGAGTTTCTTAGGTTATCTGGATTCCTATTCTGATATAAATGTGATTAAAGGCGAATCAAAAAGGATTCCCGATATCGTATTAAAAGAAGGTCAAATGAAATTAGATGAGGTGGTTATTACAGCTGACCATGTACCTCTTAAAATGAAAAACGATACACTCCAGTATAATGCTGATGCATTCAATGTGAAGGCTCATGAAGCTGTAGAAGATTTGCTCAAAAGATTACCTGGTGTAGAGGTGGCCAAAGATGGAAGTATTAAAGCTCAAGGAGAAGATGTTGGGAAGGTACTTGTGGAAGGAAAGGAGTTTTTTGGAAATGATCCTACAATTGCAACTAGAAACCTCCCTGCTGATGCCGTCGATAAAGTTGAGGTATTTGACAAAAAGTCGGAGATGGCAGAATTCTCAGGTATAGATGATGGAATGGAGCAAAAGACTATTAATCTGTCTTTGAAAGAAGATAAAAAGAAAGGATTTTTTGGTAATGGAAAAGGAGGATATGGAACAGAAGATAGATTTGATGCAAAATTCAATGTAAATAGTTTTAAAGGAGATGCTACCTGGACAGCAATTGGTACTGCTAATAATATAAATGCTCAAGGCTTTTCGATCATGGATTATATTGATTTTATGGGTGGTCTAGGGGCTATGGGTGGATCTGGTGGGCGTATAGAATTGAATTCTAATGATGTGGGAATCGCATTAGGGCAGAATATGGATCAAGGCTTCATGAATACTATTTCAGGAGGAGTTAATTATAACTATGACCTTTCGGGTAATAGTGATTTGTCAGCAAGTTATTTCTACACCAGATTAGATAATGATATAGATAAAACTACTTTTCGCCAAAACATTCTCAATGAAGACACCTATGAAACTGATGAGAACTCTGTTCAAAATATGCTCAATAGTGGACATACACTCAATCTAAAATATAAACAAAAGAGGGATTCAAGCTACCGATTGACTATAGGTGGAAGATTGATTTATGGTGATGGTAGTTCATCTGTTGAACTCAATAGAGTACTTAATTCAGTAGCGCTACAGAATCAAACAATGTCTAGTTCTTTATCTGACAGGCAACGAATTAATTTGAATGCCAACGGCACATACAGTGCTAGGTTAAAGAAGAAAGGTAGAATATTTTCATTGAATGGAGATCTCAAAAGTAGAGACCAAGATGGCACTGGTCTGATCCAATCTTATAATGCTTTCTTTGCTGGAGCTACTAGTACTTTTGATACTTTAAGACAAAGGCAACTGACTTTAAATAATTCATTGGATTATAGTATAAGAGCATCTTTTACAGAACCATTGGGAAGAGGTAGATACTTAGAATTTAATCTTAATCATCAAAATGTAAATAATGATTATCGGAAGGATTTCTTTGATTTAGTCAGGATGGGTAGTGAAGATGGAGTTTTCAATCAATTTTTGAGTGACAGATTTGATAGACAGTTTTTGTATTCCAGAGCAGGTGTGAATTATAAATTGAACCGGAAGAAGTATAACCTTACTCTAGGACTCAATTTTCAGTATTCTGATCAGAAGGGTGATATAGGGTCAAGTGAAGTGGACTTAAGTCGAGATTATTTTTCGGTTTTACCCGTGTTAAGATTTGACTATGATTTTCACACATCTAGTAGTCTCAGGTTTAATTATTTTACAAATATTAGGGAGCCCTCTCTTGAACAATTACAACCTCAAGTCAATAATGCTGATCCACTAAACCTTTATCAAGGAAATCCAGAATTAAGAACAGAATATCGGCATCAATTTCGATTAAACTATAATACGTTTTCGTCCTTTTCAAATACTTTGTTCTTCATAGGACTCAATACTACGTACACTAAAAATAAGATCACAAATGCTCAAATTGTAGATGAGAATTTCATCCAAACTACGACACCAGTTAATGTAGATTATGATTTAAATACAAGTGGTTATTTGACTTTTGGATTCCCACTCAGACCCATTGGTTTAAAAGCAGAAGTTGGAGGTAACTTAGTATTCAGTAAAGGTATTCTCTTTCTCAATGGAGAAGAGAATAAAACTACTGGATGGTATAATGACTACACCATCACATTACAGAATAGAAAGAAAAAGTATTATGACTTTTTAGTTGGAGCAAGAGTAAGTCACAATGTGCGTAAGTATTCCGTATCTGATCACCTAGATCAATCGTTTTTCAATATGAACTACTATTCAGATTTATCTAAAGATTTTGGTGAAAAGTGGAGATTTAAGACATCATTCGATTATAAAATATTTCCAGAAGAATCCTTTGGAGGAGCAGCAGATTTAGCGCTTTTGGATGCTTCACTATCATTTAATTTTTTAAAACATAATAAAGGGCAATTGACCTTTTCTGTTGTTGATATTTTTAATCAGAATAAAGGAATAGATAGGACTACAGCACTGAATTTTGTACAAGATGAAAGAATTATTTCACTAGGCAGATATGCTATGCTCAGTTTTGGTTATTCATTTTCAGGATTTGGAAAGAAGAATGGAATAATCATTGACACTAGAGAAAGAAGGTAAAGTCATCACTTCTTTACATATTGAGTCAGAATTATAATTGTTTGATCTTTTATACGTCCTTGAATGTGATTAGGGTTGTCAGTTACAAGTGATATTCTCCTTACATCAGTTCCTCTTTTAGCCGTAAACCCAGCACCCTTTACATTGAGATCTTTGATCAAAGTAACCGTGTCACCGTTTTTGAGAATGTTGCCATTACTGTCTTTGTGTAAAATGTCAGAATCGGCATCTAGTGCTTGTGCCCATTTCCTTGTATCATCTTCCATGTACATGATACTTAAAAGCTCTTGAGCCCACCCCTCATTTTTCAATTTTTGGAGCAGTCTATAGGACATCACCTGTACAGCAGGTTCACTGTTCCAAGCGCTGTCATTAAGACATCTCCAGTGGTTTAGATCGAGATCATTTTCTCCTTGTATCTGTAAGAGACATATAGAACAAAGAGCAATTTGTTCACTGAGATCCTGACCGTTTTTGGGTTCTACAACATGTGTTTCCAGCTTGTCATCAGAACTACAGAGCTCACATTGATTATTACATCTGTTCTGGAGCGCTTTGGATATTTCCATTTTCATAGATTTTCAGTGGGTGAAAGTAAGGTCTTTCAGATTATGTCTATATTTAAAAGGTCTTGAAAAAACAAATAGTATGGCTAAAATCGACTTATCAATTAATGGGCAATCCAAAACCATCGATGTTGACCCTCAAATGCCCTTGCTTTGGGCCATTAGGGATTTTGTTGGACTTACAGGTACAAAATTCGGGTGTGGCATAGCTCAATGCGGAGCGTGTACTGTATATATGGATGGAAAGCCTTCAAGGTCTTGCGTTATTCCTACTGTTGCTGCTGAGGGAAAAGAGGTAACAACTATAGAAGGATTGTCAGAAAATAATGATCATCCGGTACAGTTGGCTTGGATTGCAGAACAAGTTCCTCAATGTGGATATTGCCAATCTGGTCAGATCATGAGTGCTGCGGCATTGTTAAAAGATAACCCAAATCCTACCGATGAAGAAATAGATCAGGCTATGAGTACTGTAATATGTCGATGTGGAACATATCCAAGAATTAAGAAGGCCATTAAAGAATCCCTCAATCTATAATCATGCAAAAAACATCAAGAAGGAACTTTATCCAATTGTCTTCTCTTACTGGACTATATTTTGTCGTTGGGTGCCAAAGTGAAGGTACTAATTCCAATAAGATTTCTGCATCAGTCAGGTCTAATGTAATTGATACAAAATTAAACCAATTTGTTTCTATAGGAAATGATAATAGCATCACTCTGTTTAATCATAGACCAGAAATGGGTCAAGGGACCTTTCAGTCGATTCCTATGATTATTGCTGAAGAATTAGAAGTGGATATTGATAAGGTCATCGTAAGGCAGGCAGAAGCAAATAGAGCGTTGTATGGTAACCAAATGGTGGTAGGAAGCAGAAGCATTCAAACTGAATTTGAAAAATTAAGAACAATGGGTGCCACTGCCCGTGAGATGTTAAAACAAGCTGCTGCTAATAATTGGGGTATTAGTATTGAAGAGTGCACAGCCAGTAAAGGGACTATTGTAAATAGCAGCGGTGAGATTTTAAAGTATGGGGAGTTAGTTAAGGATGCAGGTTCAGTGAAAGTTCCAGAAAACCCACCTTTGAAGAAACGAGCTGATTTTAAGGTTATTGGTACATCTGTAGCCCGAATGGACATTCCATTAAAAACAAATGGTGAGGCCAAATTTGGAATGGATATGTCAGTTCCAGGTATGCTATATGCTTCTGTCGAAAGATCACCTGTGTTTTTAGGAACAGTCATTAGTATCGATGAAAGCGAAACATTAAAAGTGCCTGGAGTTATGCATGTATTTAAGACTTCTCGACAGGTTTATGGAAATAATAGGGAAGGTGTGGCAGTACTGGCTGAAAATTACTGGGCAGCGCTTCAAGGAAGAAACAAATTGAAAGTAGAATGGGATAACAAAGGATTAGACAAGATTTCAGGAGAGACTATAATGAAAGACTCTTATAAAGTGGCTAATAATGATGGTGATGAATTATTTGGCAAAGGAAGTGTGACTCAGGCCTTCTCAAATGCTGATCAAATTATAGAATCATTTTATGAGACTCCTTATCAGGCTCATGTGCCGATGGAACCCATGAATGCCACTGTGAGTATAGAAGAAGATAGAGCAGAGTTTTGGGGATCCACCCAAAATCCAAATGGAATGAAATCCCTTATTGCCAAAAAGTATAACCTATCTGAAAATGTAGTAAAGGTGAACTATACTTTCCTAGGTGGAGGATTTGGGCGCCGATCTATGACTGATGTAGTAGAGGAAGCTGCAGACCTTTCTTTTCAATCAAAAAAGCCTGTCAAAGTAATATGGACTAGAGAAGATGATCAGACTCAAGGACCATTTAGAGCATGTAGTCTGAATATATGTAAAGCTGTAATGGGGGATAATGGAAATATAGAAGCCTTAGAACATAAAGTCATAGCCCAAGAGATTAGAAATCAGACTGGTGATAACATGAAAGCAGGACGACAGCTGATGGGTGGCATCACTACTGATTATATGATACCTAATTTATCAGTGAAAGGTGTATTGCGTAAAAGACATGTTCCTATTTCCTATTGGAGAGCTGTTTATCATTCTACTAATCCGTTTGCTCACGAGTGTTTTATAGATGAATTAGCACATCGAGCAAATAAGGATCCACTGACTTTCAGGCTTGATATGTTAGAAAATCCAAGATTCAGACGTGTATTGACCGAGATTGGAAAAGCTACCAATTGGTACGCTCCGAAAGCAGAAGGGATAGGAAAAGGTATTGCAATGGTAGAAAGATCAGGTGCTCATTTTGCTATGGTCGTGGAAGTAAGAAAAAAGGACAATAAGGTGATTCCTACTAAGATAACAACTGTATTGGATCTTGGGATATGTATTAATCCTGATACCGTAAAAGCACAAACAGAAGGCTCTATTGTCATGGGGCTTGGTGCAGTATATGCTGGTCTTACATTGAATAATGGAGCTATGGTAGAACAGAACTTTAATACTTATCCCTTATTG
>DKPS01000124.1:8441-54024 GCA_002471345.1 Saprospiraceae bacterium UBA7328 | reverse complement strand
CAAGCTGCCAAAGTACTCACTCAGATACAAGTAGCATCTAAAAAAAATAAAGGTGAGGTTCCAGCTCCTGAAGAAGAAAAAGCATTATTTGAAAAAATAAAATCGAGATATGACGAGCAAACAACCCCATATTATGCTGCTGCTCGTCTCTGGGTAGATGCTATCATAGATCCTAGAAATACAAGGCAGTTTATTAGTACATCTATTGAAGCTGCTGATCATGGCAAAGTGGAGCAGTTTCATCCAGGTGTGATTCAGACTTGATACATTTAAGTTTAAAAATCAGGAACAATCTCAATTATTAGATATTATTTCTGGAATTATTCCAAAAGCGTATTTGTAATTCTGTGCTGGAATTGAATATTCATCATGCACTAATCGGCCCCAAGAATTATCTCCTCCTACTCCCATTTGTAAATGATCAATATTCCATTGCACATGTTTACCTCTTTTGATATCTGCACCATGCTTAGAAGTAACAGGGACTAATCCAGAAGCTGATTCTCCACCATCCTTCCCTGCAACAAAATCTAATTCCGAAGTCAAAAAAGGCCAAACACTTCCGTTCAAAAGATGATCGTCCTTGGGCCTGACGGTCAAAGACAAATCATTTGAACTGATACTCATCCATCTAAGATCGGTTTTGTTACCAGTTTCTTGAGGACGAGAATATCTATGAAATTGATTTTCTATTAGGCCTTTATATATTCCAATTTTACCTGATGTTTTTCTATCCCAGTAGGTTTCATGGGGTCCTCTACCGTACCAAGATGTTTCTTTAAAGTTGTCTTCTAAAATCATGTGCATTCCAATTCTTGGAATATTCGGTAGTGAATCTTTTTTCGGACTAAAGGAATAGTCAATTAACAGACCAGAATCATTTGTTAAAGTATATTCAACGATGAGTTCTGCTATATCATCAGGAAGTTCATACATGGTCTTAAAGGATATATGGTCATTCAATCTCTTAGGGTCTTCAATAAGTTTAGATATTGATTTATAAGTAGTCTGCTTCCATATTTTTGCCCAGTCTTGCATGCCATTCCCGAGGTCATTGTCTGTTGGTGGTCTCCAAAAATTTGGTCCCATTGGCTTATCAGTGATCAGCTCATTCAGATATTTCCAATTTGTTATCTCTCCAGTCTTTTGATCAATATGAATTACAGAATTCCCATTTGTCAGGACAAAATCGTTCGTACCTTTTTCGATATCAGTTTGGGATTTCTTTTTAATTTCAAAATCCTTATGTAACCCTTTTTGAATTACAAATTGTTCGAAACCGATTTCATGATCGGCTTCTAAAAGATCATCCCTCTGTATTGTATTAATTTGAAAACATAGAACATATTCCTTGGCCTCATCCAAAACTTGATTAGGAATGGAAACAATTTGGGTATATTGAGGCTGAATATTTAAGTTTGAATTTTCACCTTCGTTTACTTTGGTTCCATTTTCTAACAAATACCATTTCAAAACAGCATTGTCCAAAGGAGCAAAGAAGTTCTTATTAGTAATAGATAATGAATTGTCATTGCCATTCCATTCTAATTTTATAGGTTGATACACTTTCTTTACTTCATGCAAATGCGGGTGTGGATTCCGATATGGATCGACCAAGCCATTGTTAAGAAAATTTCCATCTGTAGGTAAATCTGGATGGTAGTCATTACCATAAGCCAGATATGGATTTCCATATTCATCTGTGTATTCCAAGGATTGATCTACCCAGTCCCAAATAAATCCACCTTGTAATACAGGATATCTTTCTATTATATCCCAATAATCCTGAAGGTTTCCTACAGAGTTGCCCATGGCATGAGCGTACTCGATCATAATACTTGGTTTGGAGGGATTATTCGTTGCATATTCTTTAAGTGATTCTGGTCTTGGATACATGGGACAAAATATGTCTGTATAGTTCTCTAGCCCTGCTGGCTCATACTGTATTGGGCGAGAAGAGTCATTTTCTTTTAGCCAATTGTACAAAGAATTAAAAATCTCTCCTTCTCCTGCTTCATTTCCCAAAGACCATATAATAATAGATGGATGATTTCGGTCTCTGAAAAACATTCGTTTTATGCGAATCATATGTGCAGGAAGCCAAGACATCTCGTTTCCAATTTGAGTGTCTTCATGATTTGCCAAAGGATGGCTTTCTATGTTAGCTTCATCTATGACATATAATCCATACCTGTCACACAGGTCATACCAGTAAGGGTGATTTGGATAATGACTACTGCGCACTGCATTGATGTTGTTTTGTTTCATCAATTTAATGTCCAATTCCATAGAAGCCTTCGATATTACATGCCCAGTAAAGGGATCAGTTTCATGACGATCCACTCCTTTTATATAAATTGCCTTTCCATTTACTAAGAGTTGATTATGCTCTATTCTAACATTTCTAAATCCAATTCTCTTTTGAATGAATTCATTGTTTCGTCCATTTTCTTCATCTATGAGATGAATTTTCAAATCGTAACAATTCGGTGTTTCAGCAGACCACTGCTTTACTTGATCTACAATTGATTCTGTTGAAATTGTCAAAGTGTCAAATGCTCCAATATCAATTTCATTTTCAATCGAATAAATGATTTCCTCGCCATCAACTATTTCAGTCAATAAATGACGTTTAGCATTTGTGTTACTGTTGTTGCAAATGTTGATTTTCGCTTTAAACAGGCCATCATTAAATTGATCATCCAAATCAGATTGCACATGTAAGTCAGTAATAGACACTTTAGGTTTGGAATAAATATAAACTTCACGCTCTATTCCGCTCATACGCAACATGTCCTGACTTTCAAGGTAACTGGCATCACTCCATCTATACATTTGGAGAGCAATCATATTTTCTCCATCTTTTATAAAGGAGCTGATATCAAATTCAGCTGGAGTCTTTGAACCCTGAGAATATCCCACAAACTGACCATTCACATATAGGTACATGGCGGATTTTGCTCCGGCAAAGTGCAGAATAACATCATCAATTAACCAATCCTTAGAAATATTAAATGTATGTCGGTATGTACCTACAGGATTGTAATCTCTAGGAGCATCAGGCCAGGTCGTAGTAAAGGGGTAGCGTTCATCTAAATAGATGGGATAGTCATATCCTTCTACCTCCCAATTCGATGGAACTGCAATTGTCCTCCAATTCGAGTCATCAAAATCTAGTTCATAATATTTTTGAATTCTGTCTTTTGGAGATCTTACCCAATGAAATTTCCATTCACCATCCAAGGATTGAAATCGTTCAGAATTTTCTATACTGTTATTAAGAGCCGATGATTCATTTTCGAATGCAAAGAAATCTGCACGAGGTTCTAATTTGTTGACTTCAAAGACAGTATGATCATTATGAAAAACTTGACTAGGCTGGGTGATCGTACAACTACTTAGAATTACAATAAAGGATATAAATAGTAATTTCATCATAATTTTTTACATCACAAACTTGATAAACAACTTCCCTGGTGTAGATTCCGAATCATCACAAAAGCCAGGATGCACCGGTGAGCTTTGTATGATAGTGCTTCTGGATGCTGTCAGCCATCTGAATCGTAAATGTATCTCCAATTCTCCGATTTTTCCACCTTTTGATCCTCCGTCACAAACCAATTCCCAAGCCTTTAAATATTTCTGTATTAATTCAATATCAATGTCCTCAGAGAAAGACTTTAATCTATTCTCATTGATGTGATACCTCATTGCTAAGTATTTTCTTTTTTTTGAGAGAAGGATGAC
Organism: Saprospiraceae bacterium UBA7328; assembly: GCA_002471345.1. Taxonomy (GTDB): domain Bacteria; phylum Bacteroidota; class Bacteroidia; order Chitinophagales; family Saprospiraceae; genus UBA7328. Next base: position 50,277 of record DKPS01000124.1, on the reverse strand, counting down.
ACCTATATTTAAAAACTCCACTCTCTCTACTTTGGGAACCAATCTTATAATGGCGTACTCATATAGTTCTTTATCTTGCATTCTCAGCTTCTTTGACTAAATTTTCTATGTTTCCAATCTTTGAATTCAAGAATTTTGAATATGCTCCTTTCATTTCATATGGGCTCATTTGGTTCGACTCTTCATTTAACCAATCTTCAGGTATATTGGATATTATATCCTCAATAACGTCAGCATTAAGTGACCCTTTAATCCATTCGGCTGCTCTTTCTAATTCAGTTGCTCTACTAAGGAGGACATGATCTTTTATAGCGGGAAAGGTCCTGGAAAGGTGAGACTCCCAAGTGTCCCAGTTGTGATGAAAGTACAAACTTGCTCCATGATCAATTAACCACAATTCTCGATTCCAGTTCAACAAATTTGTATTCCTTGCTGTCCTATCAATATTTGTAATAATACTGTCTAGAAGAACGACTTTTGAAGATGACAAAGAATCAGCAATGGACACTAATGGATCATAAGTTATTGCTCCAGACAAAAAGTGCAAACCAAGATTAAGTCCTACGCTGAATTTTAACAAATCTTGTATTTCTTCATCACCCTCTGCTTTACTAAAAGATTCATCTAAATTCATAAATACTAACTCAGGAACCCTCAGTCCCATGGCCCTGGCCAGTTCTCCACCTATTAATTCAGCAATTAGTGCTTTTTTCCCCTGACCAGCACCTCTGAATTTTAGAACATATTGAAATTCATCACTTCCTTCTACAATAGCTGGCAATGAGCCCCCTTCCCTCAAAGGCTGAACATATTGTGTGACATCCACTGTCCTTATCTCAATTTCATTCATAAAATGCAAGATAGCTAATTGGAATACTTCAGATCAATATGATAGTAAATAGGTCAATGATAATTTGTGAGAATGTGGGTTGCTCGGATCAACCGATTTCCATTAAACTTCCAGAGTAATAATATTTGGTGTTAATTCAAATCAATTTTCCTCACAATAGTCGGATACAACAATATACCTTTTGAAGTAGTATCGGCAACTTCATTGATATATATAGCACTCTTGTCTAAAGAAAAGACAATATCATTGGGAAAACAAAATGTAGCCTCAAGGGCCGCACCATTTTCATTTCCTTTTTTTCCTGAACCTGCAAATAGATTTAATTCACCTTCCAATGAAACTTTGTAAATCTGGTGCGCAGAACGGGCTACAACATATCAGAAATTATCATAATATATTAAATGCCCATTATTCTCTCCTGGAATTATAGCTAGAATACTAGATGTGCCATCGGGCAGTATTTTTACAACAGAACCATCGTAAAAATTGGAAACATAAAATATACCACTATCGTCCATAGTAATGCCATTTAGACAATTTAGAAGTTCGCTCTTAACAAATTCTCTTGAATCTCCATCTTTAGAAATCTTTCGAATTGAATTGTTTCCACAACTGCACACAAATAAATTATCATTTTGATCAATCTCGATACCTACAGGTGAGGATAGGCCCTTTTTTGCAAATGTACTTAACTCACCCTCTGATGTGATCTTTGAAATGAAATTTCCACCGATATTGGACTGAAACAGATTGCCTTCAGAATCAAAGTTATTCCCAGATGCACCTTGAAAGCCTGAAACCCAAACTGAGCTTTCATCATCGGGGCTGATTCTATATATTTTGTCTCCTTTATCCCCCATGTCATCTAGATATGAACCGAAATCTGCCACCATGATTTTTCCTTCTTGATCAACCGACATCCCACCCGTGCCCGCATTAAGAATAGGAGAAACTGTGGTTAGATTGCCAGCCGTAGAGTCGATCGAGAATCTAATTTTTGGAGATACATGTGATAACTCAACCGGTCGATTGGATAGATTGCAACTTATTCCTAACATTATTACTCCAATAATGAAGGAATTTGAAGATAATATTTTCATGTCCAGCTTTTGTTAAATTTCAAATGAGAGACGATGTATTTCAGCGTTTGTTACAAATGACTTTAAAAAGCTAATCATTGTTGAAATAATTTTAATCTGATTCATCAATTCAAATAGCTTCCTCTTTTTAGCCACTCGACATTTACATTTATAAAGAGCACTATTGCTACATCCTTAACCTTTCAACACATTATGTCTTCTGATATATGGCAAAGAATGCTAAACTAAAGATAGTACACCCTTAATGCAATAATCAATGTTCAAGATTGTAATGACGATCTCTTCAACTTTGTACCGCTAAGTAAAGGTTTGATTAAGATTACTAAGAAGTAATTGAAGATAAATAGACTTGTTACAAGATGACCAGATTGAATTAGTATAGAGCCCATACTCAGTAAAATGTTCGATATACATGATCAAAATGCATCACATTTATTATTATCCATTTCTAAATTGGCCGACAAAGCTTCTTGAAACAGGAACTATTGTTTCACAATCAGATAAGGTGAGTAAAAGACCTTGTGCATTGCCTTTAGTGGAAACTATGGCATCAAGGTTTACTAAAAAAGAACGATGGCATTTAACGATTCGACTGTCCTTAGTATCTTTTAAGGTTTGTTTCAGTGTGGATCTTTCTACCTTAGAATTATACTTCCCATGATCATCAATGAAACCAATTTTAATATAATTCTGAAGAGCTTCTATATATCTTATTTGATAAATGGGCACATCAAAAACAAGCTCTTTATAGGAAGAAACAGATGATTTTTTCCCTCTTTCTTGCCGGTTAATTTCCTTGGCGATTCCCTTATATTTCCTTTCTTGACTCAATAATGACCAGGCACCCAATGCCATTGTAGGAATTAAGCCCACCATGAATGTACCATATATCATGACAGGGAAGAGCCTCCAATCAATAAATCCAAATAGAACTAATCGAGCAAAGATGAAGTTAGCAAGACTTATAAAAAATACTAACCCAAAATTGAATACCATCCACTTCCAATAGGTCCATGCCTCTCTTGTTGCCCTTAATCCAAACAACTGATTTATGATTATCTGATAAATAATTGAGGCAAAAAATGTCATGGATCCAAAACCCAAACAAATTAAAAATTTGTCAGAATCCAGATCTGAAATACCAAAAGGTCCAAAAATGTAAAGAAACAGAGAAATGAACAAGCTGATAATTGTGAGCGTCTTTAAAGCACCAAAACGACTCTCATCCTCAGGAAAGGGCTTCCTTAAAAAATCCAAAATGTCATGAATAAGCTTCACAAACCAAATATATCAGTTCAAAGGGTTAACGATATAATAGAAAGTATCAAAATCTTGTTCATTAACTACATTACCTCTATTCATTCATTACTATATTGACTAAATTGCAGCAATAGATTTTGAAAATGAAATTCAGCTTCATCATATTCATTTCATTATATTTTACGGTTTCTTCTTTTGGCCAAGAAAAAGTAAAGATCAATCAAAAATTTACTCTGACAGATTCATTTGTAAAAAATCCAATCTTGAAACCTCTTACTTTTAAAGTTGATAAAAAAAATCACTTTACCACACCATCACTAATGGTCCAAAGTAAGTATGATACACCCTTTGTAGAATACAACACCACCATATTCTGCAAATTCGAGCACAAACTGATGATGTCCTCCAGACTTCCGCTCAAAATGAGAATTGGTGATGTTCAATACGTAGATCGATTAGAAGGGAAGAAATGATTCTACACAGTTTCATTTAACTGTTGATCCAACCTTTGACATTTCTAAAGTCCTTTTGGCCTGAGCCATATGTCGCTGATTATGAAATATAAGAACCCGTAATGTATCTCCTAATTTTAGTTTGATCAACTTCGAGATACTTATAGATGTTTTCACTTTATTCAAATCTACCGATTTACATTTTTCCAAAATGTCTAACAAGTTTTTTTGATCCTCAGCAAATTTGTTCAAACACTCTAAATCTAATTCACTACCCAGAGGGTTCATGGATTTGAATGTAGATATTTTCTTGAAATTAGCTTTTGGAAGCATAGATTCCGCAAAATAATTGCCTAAAAGCCCAGATTTAAAGGATGGGGAAAAGGTATTCTTAGAATCATTTATTCGGCTTGAAATCTCTGGTATATAAAAATCACTATATCGATTCAAATGTTCTAAGCATTCTAAAATACTCCAGGATTTGTCATTTTCTTTCCAATTCAATGTTTCTAGATTGAGCATTTTGTATTGTATAGCTTGGTCCAACACATTAATGGTTCTTTTTTCTAAATCTTCTAATAATAATTTTGACTCTATCTTCATTATTCAATTTATATGCAAAATTGAAGCATTACTTTTTCCTAAATCTTGATTCAGGTCATCTTTTTCTTAATTCTTGACAGCGTCTCAGGTGCCATTCTCAAGTAAGAAGCAATGTATTTATGCGGAATTTCTTGAAATAACCTTGGACTTCTCAGCAAGACTCTCTTATATCTTGTAATAGGTGAAGAAGTAAGCAAGTCGAATTCTCTTTCAATCTGCTGATGAACAAATGATTGGAGTAAGGAGGTCCAAATCGACGACAATTCGCTACTAGAATGTATGAATTCTTCGAAAATAGATCGTGACAACTTTTTTAGTCGAGTTTTTTTTATTGCTTGAATATAGAATGAAGTTGGATTACTGGTCAAAAAACAATCAAGAGCAATTACAAGATCATTCTCATAACCAAATCGAACAATGTGCTCTTCATCATCGTCCATTATAAATATCCGCAATGTACCTTCAAGAATATGGAACAGATCAGAATTCACATCACCTTGAACAACTAAATATTCATTTCTTTTCAGAATTACTTCTTTTTGCCACAAACTAGATTGATCTAGTTTAGCAATTAAGACATTTATTGGATTCATTCCATTCATGCTTATTTTTACACTTATAATTATAATAAAGAATAGCGACTAAAAATCAGAGTTTTGTAAAAAACAAAACAACCTAAAAACTTCGAGCAAGTAGATCAGAGTTTTGTGTCGAATAAAAACAAGGAACTAAACAGAGACCAAGTTTTGACTAAACTTTAATTGATTCATTTAATTTTCCAATATTGGACATCTTGGCTTAATCAAATGTCAACAGATCATTGGCACCTATAGCTCTTGTCACATTAAATCCTTCAGCAAAATCTGCTTGAATCGGTCTACCATAAGTAGCCATCTTTGCTTTCAAAAAATCCATGAACTGCTTACTAGAAATTGGAGTTTGGTCATCATCATCTTGACTTATAAAAAACTGTGAGCTGAATGCCTTAATTGCTTCAAATTTCCTGTCAACAAACTCGCTCACGTCCACTACCACATCTGGAGTTAAATTATAATCCTGAATATAGTGATATATGGCTTTGGGTCTCCATGGTTCAAGGTTATCCAAGTTAATCTTACTAAGCCCTGAATAAAAGGCTGCTTCTCTAGTCAGTTTCGCTGCTCTTCCATGATCCGGATGTCTGTCTTCTAATGAATTTGCTAATACAATGGTAGGTCTATGCCTTCTAATCGCAGCAGCTACTTTTTTCGTATTAAGTTCATCTATTTGGAAAAATCCATCTCTCATATTGAGATTATAGCGGAATTCGACTCCTAAAATTTGTGCTGCACTTTGTGCTTCTTCTAATCTTAATAATCCATTTCCTCTAGTCCCCAATTCTCCTCTAGTAAAATCAATGATTCCTACTGTCTTGCCTTGAGCAATATGCTTCATGATGGTACCACTACATGCTAGCTCCACATCATCAGGATGTACGCCAAAAGCAAGAATATCAACATGTTCTGATTTAACTTTCATCAGAACTAATGTTTAGGTAGTCTCAATACATGCAACATCCGTCTTATACTGTACTTACCAGATCCATTTACTATAATCAATAAAAGAGCAGCGGCTACACCCATATTTCTCATAAAGTATAGAGAATGCAATCTCCTAATTTCTAAAGGGTCATTCCAAAAAGAATAAACAATCATAGTAAAAGGGATCCAATAAAGAAGAATCATCCAAGCCCCAACTCTAGAGTAATATCCTATCAATACTAAAAAACTACCCACTATAAGAAGAAATATCACTCCGCCAAGTAAAATGTCTTGTTGCCAAGTCACTCCATAGGCCGTCATTGTTTCTTTAGTGTTTTTAAAGAATATGATAGAATCGAAAGCTTCGTAAAAGAAGATGAGCGAGATAAATATTCGTGCCAATAAATCGGCGACATCCTTCATCATGATTCTTTGATTGGTCGGCCGCAAATATGGGGATTTTCAATGACTTAACAAGAAAGAGCCTACTTGACAAGTCTTTCTAGTTTGTAATTCTCTTGGCGATTGCCTTTGCCACATTTTGGCCGTCCATTGCGGCTGAAAGAATTCCTCCAGCATAACCAGCTCCTTCACCACATGGATAAAGGCCTTCTATGCGATCATGCATGTAGGTAACTCTATCTCTAGGCAGTTTAAGTGGCGAACTTGTTCTGCTTTCCAGCCCTATAACATGAGCGTCTTCAGTAAAATATCCTTTCATCTTTCGATCAAATTGTTTCACAGCAAAAGCCAAAGAATCATAAATAAATGAAGGAAGCATCTGCTTAAAATCACTTGAATAAATACCTGGTATGTAAGAGGTGTCTCCTAGCGTAGAACTCACCCTTCCTTTTACAAAATCTGTGAGTCTTTGAGCAGGTGCTTTCTGAGACCCATCTCCATCAACGAAAACTTTTCTTTCTAATTTTTTTTGAAATTCTAAACCTGAAAAAGTGTTTTGAAATCCAGGTATATTATTTTCATCTACAGTGATAACCGTACCAGCATTGGCAAATGGAGAATCTCTTTTTGACAATGACATGCCATTTACCACCAATTCTTCTGGTGCAGTAGCTGCTGGTACAATTAGTCCTCCAGGGCACATACAAAATGAAAACACACCTACATTATTATACTGGCAAGCCAATCTGTAACTTGCAGCTGGAAGGTGCTGACCTCTTTGAGCTTTATTATATTGAATGCTATCTACTAATGACTGAGGATGTTCAATCCGTACTCCAACGGCAAATGGTTTGAATTCTAATCCTAAATTATAGCGCTTACAAATATCAAAAATATCACGAGCTGAATGACCCGTGGCAAGAATTACTGATTCTCCTTGATATTCACCATTCTCGCTGATTACTCCCTTCATTTGGTCGTTCTTAATGATAAAGTCTATGACTTTAGTTTCAAAAATCACTTCTCCCCCATTCTCCTCAATGGTGTTTCTAAGATTTTGAACAATCTTAGGTAATTTGTTTGATCCAATATGTGGATGAGCATCAATAAGAATATCTTTTGTAGCTCCATGTGCAACAAATGTTTTCAAGACTCCTTCTATACTGCCTCGTTTATGAGATCGAGTGTATAATTTTCCATCGGAATAGGTGCCTGCACCACCTTCACCAAAACAGTAATTAGAATTGGGGTTCACAATTCCATCCTGTTGTATTGCTCTGAGATCTTTTCTACGGGTCTGCACGTCTTTACCTCTTTCTAGAACAATAGGTTTCAACCCATTAGCAATACATTCCAAAGCAGCAAAATAACCCGCAGGACCAGCACCTACAATAATGACTACAGGTGAATTATTGGGCAAAAGAGCATAACGTTCTAACTCCGAAACATTTGTATCACTTTTCTCATTTTCATGATAAACTCGATACCTTAAAGCATAAAGAGGTTGTGCACCTCGAGCATCAATAGATCTTTTAAGTAACTGAAAGTCACTTATATTCTCTTTGGGAATTCTTGCTTTTCTACTTAGTACTTTAAGAATGAACGCTTTGTCTTCAGCATGTTCCGGAACAACTCTTATATCTACTTCTTTATACATCTCTAAGAGCTTTCTTTATCTTCACCAATCTCTCTAAAAGAGGCTTTATTTCAGAAAGAGGAAGCATATTAGATCCATCTGATAAAGCTGTAGAAGGATCAGGGTGAGTCTCAATGAAAATTCCCTCTGCTCCAGCAGCTATACCTGATCTTGCTAAAAGATCAATGAATTGTGCGGTTCCTTCAGTAACTCCTGAGGATTGATTGGGTCTCTGATTAGCATGGGTACAATCTAGGACAACTGGATGTCCAGTATTCTGCATAATAGCAATATTTCGCATATCAACAACTAAATCTCCATAACCAAAAGAATTTCCTCTTTCAGTCAATATTACTTTCTCATTGCCTTGAGTTATAATTTTTTCAGCTGCTTTAATCATGCTATACCCAGACATGAATTGGCCTTTTTTCACATTCACCACTTTTCCAGTTTTTGCCGCAGCTATGAGTAAATCAGTTTGTCTACACAAGAATGCTGGAATCTGAATGATATCAGCCACCTCTGCCACCACCTCTGCTTCATGAGATTCATGAATATCAGTAGTTACAGAAAGTCCAATATCATGCTTTATCTTACGGAGAATAGACAGTGCTTTGTCATCTCCTATACCTGTAAAACTTCCATAACTGGTACGGTTAGCTTTTCTGTAAGACGCTTTAAAAACTAAAGGAATGCTCAATTCAAGACACATATCCTTCAATTCTTGAGCTATTTGACAGGTGATTTCTTCATTTTCTATTGCACAAGGTCCTGCAATTAAGAAAAAGGAATTAGATGAGGTCTTTATTTTATTAATATCAAATATCAATTCAACTATTTGGTTATCAGTAATTTACAAGATTATGTAGAATACGAAGATAGCACTTACATTCTCTGGATTCACATATTTAAAGATGGTTACATTTGAATAGAAAGATTAAGTACAAAAGTTATGCGATATTCTGAAAGTTATTATTTGATCTGATAGTATAATTATTATACCTTTGCGCACCATTTTAAGAAACAGCAGACATGCCAAAAATGAAGACGCACTCAAGTGCGAAAAAGAGGTTTAAGTTGACAGGTTCAGGAAAAGTAAAAAGATTCCAAGCCGGAAAGCGTCACTTATTAAGAAAGAAGAGCAATAAAGCTAAACTTAACCTTACAGGATCTACTCTTGTAAGTAGCGCTGATGAAGCCAAAGTGAAGAAATTATTGTGCCTTAAGTAATCACGATATCAAAAAAAGATTAGGAAATGCCTAGGTCGGTCAATTCAGTAGCGTCAAGAGCGCGTAGAAAAAAAATACTCAAACAAGCCAGAGGATACTTTGGTGCTAGAAGCAAAGTCTATACGGTAGCTAAAAATGCTGTAGAAAAGGCTATGCAGTATGCTTATAGAGATAGAAAGCAAAAAAAGAGAAACTTTAGAAGCCTCTGGATTTCAAGAATTAATGCTGGTGTCAGAGAGCATGGCTTGAGTTATTCAGAGTTTATGCACAAATGTGCTCAGAAAGAAATCGGAATGAATAGAAAAGTTCTTGCTGATCTTGCTATGAATCACCCAGATGCTTTCAAAGCAGTGGTTGACAAAGTGAAATAAACTAAGTTCTTTTTACAAAGAAATTTTTTTGCCTCGTGCACTCGTGTACGGGGCTTTTTTATGCTTTTGAGAGGAAGTTTGAAATAACAATGAGTATATAACGAATTTTGAATTTCGAGGCATCAAACTGTCTCAGCTAATGATCAAGATGCTTATATAGGTCAAAGGACCATTGTTCAGAAGTTAATTTTCCCAGAATAGGATGAAGTGAAGTTAAACTTTTCACTCTTCCCTTTAGAAGAAAATCATTTATTATTTTTTGAAGAATATCCTTTTCATTATTAAATATCTTCTGATGTCTAGTTATAAATGCACATGGTCCCCATTGATTTTAAAAGGTTCAGAACTATAGTAACTATAGTTAAAAAAAGGAAAAACTATGTACCCAATCCACAATCAGTCTTATTGTACTTCTCCCACTGCATTACGCATCAATTCTGTGTAGTGAGTTAAAATATGTCAAACTGGCATTCTTCCCACAACCCCAGACTATTGGATGGCAATTTGCGGAATCTACTTTCAATTACTAATACTGTCTTTTAACTGAAGAGACTATTCGTCATTTCATGTAAAGTTTGATCTAGTTTCTCTTCGGGATACAAGAGTGATTAGTTGCTCACTAAATAAGGGCCTTACTTCCTCATGGCATCTACTGGATCCATCGCTGATGCAAGTATTGCGGGAATAATTCCTGCTACAATACCTACGAAAATAGAAATACTCACACCCAAGATCATATTCTTAAGAGAAAGAAACATTTCGAAAGGAAGCATAGTTGTGACTCCTTTCATCATGACAAATACAAGAAGAAGTCCCATTGCACCTCCGATACAGCATAGAATTACAGCTTCAATTAAAAACTCTGTTAGAACCATATAGTTTTTAGCCCCTATCGATTTTTTAATGCCAATTATGCTTGTCCTTTCTTTTACAGATACGAACATGATATTGGCTACTGATATCATTCCAACCAAAAGTGAAAATCCTCCAATGAGCCATGCGGCTATGTTAAATGCCCCAAATACACCATCAAGGACCTCAGAAACCAGTGATATATCATTCACAGCAAAGTCATTTTCTTCAGCAGGTTTGATATGTCTTACAGCCCTGAGGATACCAGCAAGCTCATCCTTCAAATTTTCCATTGTCGCATTTTCCGACTTTTTAACCGCTAAAATCTTTCCACCTTGAAATCGATTCATTTCATCATTAATCGCGAAAAATTTCTTTGCAGTGTTTATTCCCATCCAGACAGCTTCGTCATTAGGCGTGAAACTTACAAAGCTATCTCCTTCATCAGGCAAGGTGCCAATCACTCGATAGGGCCTTCCGTAACATTTAATTGTTTTCCCAATTGGTTCTTCTAACTCAAATAGGTCTTTAGCCAGAGTAGCACCTAAGATCACCACATCTTGGCCAGTATTATATTCCATATCCGTCCAATATCTACCTTTCCCTAATTTCATGTCATTGACGTCCATATGCTCATTTGTAGTCATCATAAGCACGCCTCCATTCACACTATTGGATTTGTATTTTAGAGTTTTGGCATCAGTGTATACAGAATAGGCCACATATTGAGCCAAATCAGACTTTCTTTTTACAGCTTCATAATCCTTTAATGATGGATCTGGTCTTTTCTGCCATTTCCAGTAATTGTCATCTGGATCTTCTGCCCAGCTGAATTTATCAATATATACTATATCGCTTCCCATCTCAGAGAATCCACTCTTAATAGTGTATTCTAGTGAATCAATAGCAGAAAGCACTGCGATGATGCAGAAGATGCCGATAGTAATTCCTAATAAAGAAAGAAAGCTTCTCAGCTTACTGCCCCACAATTGAGAAGAGGCCATTCTTAGACTTTCAAATACTAACCTGATGTAGATACCCATGATGAGCGGTTATTTTATGATAATTAGTGACAATTCATTCAGTTATTCCAATTCAAATTTATAAGAAAAAGGATCGGCACGGTAAATGCATCCAATTCCTTTTGAAGTAATGCTCTTTTGCCCATTTCAACAATTGTAAAAAAAGCAAATAAATATTTGGAACTAAATTAAGTAAGTAACACTTATAAATGTGTACTAATAGATGAACAATGCCAAACGATCTACAACCCTTGAAAAATAGGTGATCACATTGTTATCAAAAAGTATACATTTGCCGAAATTTTGAAAAGAGCAGATATAAGGTCAAACAATGAATAAGGTTTATTCAATATAATTTTGACAAAAGAAAATTAATTGAATAGGTAAACCCCATTTGAAAGCTAAAAGAAATAGAAAATAAACACATGAAAGCAAAGTTATCGCAATTTAATTTTGATTTACCTGAAGACAGAATAGCTCAATACCCACTAGATCAAAGAGATGAATCTCGTCTCATGGTAGTACACCGTGATAGTGGCAAAATAGAGCATAAAACTTTTAAAGACGTTATTGATTATTTTGACGATGGTGATGTCTTTATTTTCAACAATACTGCTGTATTCCCAGCAAGAATGTTTGGAATTAAAGAAAAGACTGAAGCCAAAATAGAAGTCTTTTTATTAAGAGAGTTAAACAAAGAAAATAGACTTTGGGATGTGCTCGTAGATCCAGCTCGTAAAATAAGAGTTGGAAACAAATTATACTTTAAAGACAAACATGGTGAAGATAGACTAGTAGCTGAAGTCGTGGATAACACGACAAGTAGAGGGAGAACAATAAGGTTTTATTTTGAAGGGACTGACGCGGAGTTTAGTGGCATTCTAGAAGAGCTCGGTCAAACACCACTGCCAAAATATATCAATAGAGAGCCTGAGGCCATAGATAAGGAACGATATCAGACAATCTATGCTAAGCAGGCCGGAGCAGTAGCAGCACCGACAGCAGGTTTGCATTTTAGTAAAGAGGTGATGAAAAGGCTAGAGATTAAAGGAGTTGATTTTGCCGATGTAACCTTACACGTTGGTCTTGGAACATTCAGAAGTATAGATGTAGAAGATTTAAGCAAACATAAGATGGATGCTGAATATTTTCAAGTAACAGCAGATAATGCCTCAATTGTAAACAATGCCAAAACATCGGGTAAAAGAGTATGTGCAGTTGGAACTACTTCAATGAGAAGTATTGAATCTGCTGTATCTGCTACTGGATTATTAAAACCAGTTGAAGGTTGGACCAATCTATTTCTATATCCACCTCATGAATTTCAAATTGCAGATGCTATGCTTACCAATTTTCATGTACCAAAATCAAGTTTATTGATTATGATAGCTGCATATGGAGGTATAGAATTGGTAATGGATGCATATAGCGAAGCATTAAAAGAAGGTTATAGATTCTATAGCTATGGAGATGCAATGTTGTTAATTTAAAAAGAATTTATTACGGTTTTCTCAAATAAGTGACTCTTAAATATTGGAGAGTCATAAAGGATAACCATGTAAAAACTCAATCTCTTGCACGGGTCAAAGAAATTTATATTTTTGCAGGAAAATTGAGAGAATTATTGAAACTTTTGACCCGTTGAAAACGTATAACTTTTAAATAAAAATATTATTACTAATGTATTGGACTCTTGAATTAGCACATCACCTTGAAGACGCCCCATGGCCTGCCAGTCGTGATGAGTTGATCGATTACGCCATCAGATCTGGTTCTCCGCTGGAGGTAATTGAAAACCTTCAAGCCATAGAAGATGAAGGTGAATTGTATGAAAACATGGAAGAAATTTGGCAAGACTATCCGAAGAAGGATGATTTCTTGTTTAATGAAGATGAGTATTAATACTTGTCTTCACTGAATGAAACATTCCCATTCCTTTTTATCTCAACTAAAAGATTTTAATTACTGAGAATCCTTGTATTTTTCGCGCCATTCTAGATTCAAATATTCTAAGAATTGAAAAGAGGTGAACCAATGAATGATATCGACAATATCACTCAAAAGAAATTAGTCATTGCTATAGATGGCCACTCTTCTTGTGGTAAGAGTACACTAGCAAAAGATCTAGCCAAGCAACTACAATATATCTACATTGATAGTGGTGCAATGTATCGGGCTGTCTCTTTGTACTTTCTAGAAAACAACCTTGAGATTACTAATTCTAAGGATTATACTGATCTACTTATTGAAAATGTCCGTATAGCGTTTATAAATGCAGAGGGCACAATGAATACCCTTCTCAATAATAGAAATGTAGAGTCAGAAATAAGGAAGCCCAGTATAGCTGATATTGTGAGTCATATCGCTGCTAATCCTTCGATCCGAAGGTTTTTAGTAAAACAACAACGTGATTTAGGAAGAAAGAAAGGAGTAGTCATGGACGGAAGAGACATAGGATCAGTAGTTTTTCCCAATGCTGAAATTAAATTCTTTGTCACAGCAGATGTGGATATTAGAACTAAAAGAAGATTTGAAGAATTGACACAAAAAGGTATTACAACAACTCTTAAAGAAGTTAAAATCAATCTTGAAAAAAGAGATTTTATTGATAGTACAAGAGATGATTCTCCTCTCGTTAAGGTAAAAGATGCGATCTTAATTGACACTTCTTCACACACTAGATCGTCACAAATAGATGAAGCGATGGAGCATATAATGTCAGCTCTAAAAATTTAGAGTAGTTTAATAGATCACTGTAATATCCCCTGCTGCTTTTTCAGATTGACCATTCTCTAAGACTACTTCCACATAGAATACGTACACACCAGAAGCAGCCATTTTTCCACCTACCCTCCCATCCCAAAGCTCTAAATTTTGACCAGGGAGAAAATTTTGAACTCGGTGTATCAAATTTCCCCATCTGTCAAAAATTGAAAATGATGTGATACCGCTAATTCTCTCAGAAAAACTGCCTAACAGAAGGTTATTTCCAATGACTGAAGTTGGTGCAAGCATATTTGGTATATAGATTAAATCTTCGAGAGCTAATGCTCTGGTAATATTTATAAAATCTATATACTCACATCCATCTGCATTTGATACTACTAATGATAAAATTCCTTCTTCGGCTGGAATAAAGGAGATAGAGGTTTCAGTTTCTAAAACATCTCCATTATAAAACCAAGAAGATGAAGTTATTTCTGAATCTGAATTAATAATGGGACTCAAGTCTACAGCTTCTCGTGGGAAAACAACTCGATCCTCGCCCAATTCAAAAAACAATCCACCACCAGGATTTATTACAAAACTAGTATCTCTTGTACATCCTATTTCATCACTTATCATAATGTCATACACTCCAGATGATAAACTGTCCAAATTCAAGAGACTAGGATCCATTCCATTTATAAGAGTACTGATCATGCCTTCTCCTCCAGAAATCGCATCGAGAATTAGACTTCCATCCATTCTTTCTGAACAACTCTCATCAGTGGAAGTAAATGTAATTTGGTCTAATGGTGAATCCGTAAATGACAAATTAAAAGAATCTGATATCGTGCAGTTATTTACATTGTCTGTCAATTCTAAAATGAACAAACCATCTCCCGAGAGAATAACTGAGTTTGGGGTTTCAAAAATAGATGGATCAGAACCAGATAAAGACCAAGAAAAATCGATTTGTGGATTTGATGCAATCAAGGAAAGGTCAACTTCAAGTTCACTTTTGTCACAAAACATTCCTTCTTCAATTTCTAAATCTAATCCTCCACTGAATAAACTTTCAACTATTATCACTTCTTCTGAAACTACACATTGATTAATACCTATAGCTACTACCTCCACATTACTAGCCATATCTATGATTAAAGAGTCATTCCGAACAGTATCTCCATTCATCATGACAAAGTATAGTTCTTCTATTTCTGCCAAAAATACCTCTGGCTTTAATATGACTGTATTTTCAATACAATCTAATGCAAGTTCATTGGGAACATTAAGTTGAGGAAAAACAGAATTATCATTGATAAATTCAAACCCTGATACAGAGCAGCTATTTTCCCCTGTGACGATATAAGAAATGGATGCTGTATCGGAGATTTCGAATTCGTCAGTCAGAATTGGATCTCCACCATTTACCACAATTTCTACCACAACATTTTCATTAGAAACAACCCTAAAAAATCCCATAGGCGTTGAACAAGATACATCTCCCTTTTCTATGGAAAAAATTGGATCAGCAATTGTACTTTGCACATGAAAACTTCTTTGAGAAATACAACCATTGCTTGGATTAATCACTTCCACATTATAAGTACCTGAATCAAAAACTACTTGCCTTACAGAGGTTGGGTCCAGTACATCCACATATTGCCAATTCACTTGAGCTCCTTCAACAACTTCAATCTCAAGAATTGCCGAATCCTCTGCACAACTTATAATCTCGTCCTGAGTAGCAGATATCAATGGCGAAAGGGTGTCAATTGAAATGTTAAATACAGCTGTATCTACGCATCCATTTAACAATGATGCTATTACCTGATATTCTCCTTCTTCAGAAATATCAATTATGGGATCTGTACTTATTTCAGTTCCTTGTATACTCCATTCAAATGTAGCTTGGAGATTGTTAGAATTTGGATCAAGAATAATAGAGTCCGTAAGGCAATTTAAGGTATCGATACCACCAACTACAGATACAAAATTGGTATCCAAAGGAATCTCATAGAAAGTATCCAATGTACAACCGTTACTACCAGTCAGGTTATAGAATATGGTATCAAATAGACTAGTGCTCACGATAAAAGATCCAAAGCCTGTCATAATTGACCCTGAGCCTGTCATAATTGACCCTGAGCCCGTATTGGGGCCTTGTGTCCAATTAACAATGAGTGAAGTCGCCTCAGTGCTCAGGTCCCAAACTATTTCATCCACATTGCATAAAAAAGTATCTGATGAAATAGATATTGGTTCTACATTATTTTCTAATTCTACATCTATAAACTCTCTATAATGACAGGAAGAAGTGTCAATTCCCATTACTTTATATGTGCCAGGCATATCTACTGAAATACGCCCTACGAATGTAGAATCGCCTAAAATTCCCGGTCCTGTCCAATTGGCACTAAAAACAGCATTTTCATCCAACAAACCTATTGAAACTATACTCTCTGAACATGTTATAGGTCCATCATTAAACAATTCATATTCTTTTACCTCGAATTCGAAAATAGCCAATATTGAATCTTTAGAAATACAGCCATTGTCATCAATAGATAATTCATATAAACCGGGAAAATCAATACCTAAAACAACTGAATCTGCATTAGAAATTAGCGTACCGTTTCTACTCCATGAAACTTGCCCATCTACACCCAAATTTGAATTGGACGCATCAATAAAGACGGAAAAAGGATTACATGGAATAATAATGGTATCTCCTGAAATTGAAGCATTCACTGTTGGGTTTGTGAATATCACTCTCTCGAATGCTACACAGCCAGTACCGGGTCTTATTATTGTTGTGTCAGGATTACTGATCTCCAAACCTTCAAAAAAGGTAGGTCCATTGTTACAGAATGGCAATTCAGTATTGAGAGTGTCTAGTGGCAATACGATTAATTGAAGAGGCATATCACTCACATCAAAGCAATAATCAGAAGATAATGAATCAATAGGAATATTATTCACAAGGTCATTTCTAATATCAGCAGAGTCCCCATTTGCTACATTTATTGCTGATATAAAATAATTTCCATTTTGAAGTGATTCAAAAGGAAAGTCCGCATCAATGACTTCTATTCCACTTTCATTGTCAAGTATATAAATGAATCCATAGTCATCCATAGACGACAGGGATGTTGCTGACCATTGATCTGAAGTAATAAAATCACCTTCACATATTTCAATAGGAGATGAATTATAAGAACCTCCATCCGCTTCGCAAATTAGGCAAGTGATACCAGAAGGGTCACAAAATAATAACTCCACAGAATTGAGGAGTCCTTCGTCATTAAGTTCAGAATCTGACACTCTGATAGTCCAAACTCCATTTACAGGGCCAATTGAAAAAGCAGTTTCAAAATCTCCAGAAGATGGATAATATGTACCAGTATATTCTGCTGTCGCAGCCCAGTTAGGGTTCGCATTAGTCCATTGATCTGGAGTAGATGGATCAGGAGCGGCAACTTCTGAATTCGGAATAAAAAGAATATCGTGTCGAATAGGGAAAAATAAAGAAGGAGTTGTTATGTCTCTAAGAGCAGGGCCAATGAGAGTAACAGTACTGTCATTTGGGGCAATTAAATCTATTTGCAAATCACTTATCAAGGTATGCTCAAAATTTAAACGAACTCCACAAATACCCTGAATACCATTTAGGTCATTATGGATATCATCCGTTACCTCGATATTTATATCAAAAGAAGTATTGTCATTAATTAGAAAAGGTTGTCCATTAATGCCATTCACCTCGCACTGAGAATATCCTCCGACTGTATGTAAAATTACTATTATAAAGGCAATAAATATGGATACTCGGTTTTGGATAAATTGGTTGTTCACAGACTTAAAAAAATATAATTATTGGGATATAACGTAAGGACTTTGACATTTAGGTTGTAAAGAAGATCATTTTTCACACTAAACCTGAATATATCAAATCACGAACCAATTCGGCCAGTGAAAAATTCGTTTTTACAATGAATAAAAATCTTCTCTGATAATATTACCTTAGACGTGATTAACACACTGAACCATGCATAGAATTATACTTACTTCACTTTTGATCCTCATTACTTATACTGCTCTACAAAGTCAAAGATCACGAACTAGAGATCGAGATAATAGATCAAGCAGATATGAAGAAGATAATGGGTTAAAAGAAAATTTGTGGTATGGCATAAGTCTTGGAAATCTTTACTTTTTCAATGATTTTTCTATCTCTACTAAAGTACAAGGTGGATACAAACCAGTAGATCGAGTTTCAATTGGACTACAAGGGAAAATGTATTTTGATTTTATCAACAGAATCCAACAAGACATCAGTCTCTTCTCTTATGGAGGAGGACCAGAAGTAAGAATAAAAATATCTGAAGACTTCTTTGCCATAGGAGAATATAATCTAATGTCCATTGAAGGAGTAAACTTTAATGGAATTACAAGTAGAGAAAGCTACACCTATCCTACTGCAGGAATAGGATATAGACAAGGTCAGGGGCCTTGGACATTTGGTGCCCAACTACTTTTCATATTTAGTGAGGATGCGAGAAGTCCAGCAGTGCTTGATAGAGCCGTAGATTATTGGATAGATTTTAATTACAAGTTTTAAAGCCTCAAGGTCTTACAAGGTATATTTCAACATTAAATAGAAATGCCGTGGAGGTTGTATTCTAAAGCCCATTCCTTCTATAACCCCATCAAAATCCACATCGATTGGACCACCTTCAGTGAAGTAAAGGTTGTCAAATATATTATTCAGCATGACACTTACATCTAATCTTTCTGCGACTGACAGGTTCAATTGTGCGTTCATGACAAAATGTAAAGGGAGAACAAATTCTTCATTATTTGAAAGCTCTGAAAAGGATTCAGTTACATATCTACTTGACAACCTGAAACTCATATTGTCAGTAAAAGAATATGAAATACTAGGCTGGATTGTCCAGTTGGCAGCGAAAACATGTTTTACATCATTGAAAATAATATTTCCATTGTTGTACTCTTGAATGTTGGAGTTCATCCATGCTAAATTCATTCCTGCACTTAATTTTGAATTCAGGGCATATTGTAAAATTCCTTCTATTCCATATCTGCTACTTTTAACTACATTCTGTCTTATTTCCATATATGACAAGGCCTCTAAGGCTCCTATATTGCTTATTTCATTCTTAAATGACATCAGAAATAAGTTTGCATCCAATGAAAAATTATTCATAGCATATTTCCAACCCAATTCTAGGTCTACAACAGATTCAGATTTATCCACACCATTTAGAATATCTGACCTTGTAGGTTCTCGATTTGTATGTGATATAGATATATATGTGGAAGAGTTGGTATTTAGAGCATAGTTCACTCCTATGGAACCGTTTAAAAAAGTCCAACTATTTTTGATATTGAAATCAGAACCAAAATTTTCATCACCAGTTAAATCCATTGATAATGTTCTGATTTCTCCATTTATATAGAAAGACAAATCATTTTGATTGTACGCGAATTTGGTAAACGCACTGAACTCTGACTTATCAGTAAAATCTCGGGCATATGGTTCTGTAACCAATGGTGTGATATATTCAAAATTTGTTCTTTTGAATAGGTAAGAATGTGCACCTATACTCAACAAATTTTTACTGAATCTCTTTTCGAAATTTGCCAATACACCATAATGATCATTTTCTAATCCATACATATACTGATCTCCTCCAAAAGAAAATGGGAACACACCACCAGCTCCATTGTAATAAGCAGTGCCGCTGATTGAAGTATTATTATCCATAAATCTGGCATATTGAAATTGTACCATATGCTGTTCAAAATCATCTATATCATTAATATCATTGAAATTTGTACGCGGTTGAGACTGAATTATATTCAGTGGTACATGAAGATATGATTGTCCATTTTGAGTCTTGCCCGAAAAAGCAGTCACTTTCAACATTTCTGAATTACTTACTCTCCCACCCGAAAAGAAAAGAGAATAGGAGTCAGATCCAGAATTATCTTTATATCCACCTGTTTCTGTTTTAGTCATCCTTCCATAAAACCCTAGGCCATTTTCTGATTTGCCAGTAGAAATTTCCGCCGCAGTCCTCAATGTTCCAAAACTTCCGATTGTGACCTGTACTTCTCCTTTCGAATCAGGTCGGAAAATATTGCTAGATTCAAAATTTATTGCACCTCCGTAAGAAGCAGTTCCTTTTTGTGTACTTCCTGCGCCTCTTTGAATCTGAATACTTTCAATACTGTTGCCAAAATCTGAAAAATTGGAAAAATATGTACCGTGATCAGCCATATCATTGAGAGGCACACCATTCAAAGTGATATTTATTCTTGATTGATCTATTCCCCTCATCCGGAGCTGTGAATAATTGCCAATATCTGTTCCCCCATCTGAATAAGAAACAATTGACGGTGAAAGCTCTTGTATTAAGACAACAGGGTCCTGCCCCAAATTAATCTTTTCAATCCGAGATAAGCCTACATTTTGAAAGGTAAAAGGATCAGTCTCTTTTGCTCTAGTTGATGATATTACTAACTGCTCTAAAGAAAGAGAATCATTCATCATAATTGATTGCTCTTGAGCTGAAACATATGAAAAGAGAACCAAAAATAGAAAGGTAAATAACCGACTCATAAATATTCCATTTAACTGATTAATCGATCAGTATTGTTAAACTTTTGGAACCTAATGAGTGAGATTATAGTGCTGTATAGGAACTATCTATTCATTTGCCTACGCCAGAATTACCTGGATCAGGTCATATGGGTTTAATCTCAGCCTTATAGGCACCCCAAATGGTATTGAGAACAATATTAGTGCAAATCTTCTATAATTGAAAAGGTTTGTTCAGTTCTTTCTTTATATGAACCTTTTATTATAGAGTAAGGCACGCTAAGTTTTTGTATTTCTTCCTTATATAGAGCGTAAATTTGATCTCTATCCTCGGGATTTTCTCTCAATTTGTCCCTCTCCCATGGTATGTCTGGACAACATAACATATAGTGGTCAGGAATGTGATTTTCCAGATAATGATATACTCGATCCGGATAAATATCGTATTTGTATGTATACCAAATCCAAATTGTAAGAAAGTCAGTGTCCTGAACTATCAGCTTGCTTTGATTTGTTACAGCTTCATGTTCAACTCTTCTTTGGCCCTCTGCAATCTTTTTGAGGTCCTTAAGATTATAATCATCACCATATTTGGAAAGATACATTCGCGCATATTCTTCTACCAAAAAGAAGTCATACTTCTCACAAACCAATTGGGAAAGAAAGCTTTTACCACTTGATTCAGGGCCTGTAAATATTATTCTTTTAGGAGATTGCAACTATGTGATCATCAATTATGATCTAACAATATCAGAAAATTTTAATCGGAATGTAGTTTAGATAAGTGGTTTAGCCTAATGCTTCAGCCATTCTTGCACCGATTTGAGCAGGAGATTCAACTACATGAATACCACACTCTCTCATAATTCTCATCTTCGCTTCGGCAGTATCATTCTCGCCACCAATTATAGCACCGGCATGTCCCATAGTTCTTCCTTTAGGAGCAGTTTGTCCGGCTATAAAACCAACAACAGGTTTTGTTCCGTTTTCTTTAATCCAGTAAGCGGCATCGGCTTCCATACTTCCACCAATCTCTCCTATCATTATGATTCCATCTGTCTCAGGATCATTCATTAATAACTCAACCGCATCTTTAGTCGTGGTTCCAATAATTGGATCTCCGCCAATTCCAATACAAGTACTCTGTCCCATACCTGCTTTAGTCACTTGATCTACTGCTTCATACGTAAGTGTACCAGATCTGGAAACAATACCAATACGCCCAGGCTTATGAATGAATCCAGGCATTATTCCGAGTTTAGCTTCTCC
Source organism: Saprospiraceae bacterium UBA7328 (assembly GCA_002471345.1). Classification (GTDB taxonomy): domain Bacteria; phylum Bacteroidota; class Bacteroidia; order Chitinophagales; family Saprospiraceae; genus UBA7328. The sequence continues at coordinate 28,379 of DKPS01000124.1, read as the reverse complement.
AGGTGTGATTACTCCAGGGCAATTAGGGCCTACTAGTCTACAGTCTTTGTCTTCTATATAGGCTTTTACTTTCACCATATCTTGTACAGGAATCCCCTCTGTAATACATACTATCACCTTTACACCAGCCTCTGCGGCTTCCATTATAGCATCTCCAGCAAATCTAGGTGGAACAAATATGATTGAAGTGTTCGCCCCTCCTTTCTTCACAGCGTCGTCTACGGTATTATATACTGCCTTATCTAGATGGGTTTGCCCTCCTTTCCCAGGTGTGACTCCACCTATAACATTGGTGCCATAAGCAATCATCTGTTCTGCATGAAATGACCCCTCTTTACCAGTGAAACCTTGTACTACAATTTTGGAATTCTTATCAACTAATACACTCATAGCTCGTTCCGCCTTGCGCGGTTAATTTTTTATTCTATCACGAATACCTCTTCTCCCTTTTTATGCAAAAAATACTTTTCACGAGCATATTTTTCCTTGTTTTTCAGGATATCCTCATGTTCTATCTTCGCCTTTTCTAAGAGATTTTCGTATTCTTTTTTTTGCTCCTGCAAGGTATGAATTTTATGCTCTACTTTTACTTGCTTGAACCACGAAAATTTATCAAATATTCCTATCCACGCAACAAAAATCACAAGTGAGATGGAGTATCTATTTATCCATTTAGAAAGAGCCGCATTTTTGAAAACCTCCATAGAAACCAATTGTATTAGCTCTACGAAGATAATTCAAATTAGGAATTATTTTAATATATCCTTTCCAGGATAATATGCCTGGTCCTCAAGTTCCTCTTCGATTCGAATTAGCTGATTGTATTTGGCTATTCTATCACTTCTAGATGCAGAACCAGTTTTTATTTGTCCAGTGTTCAAGGCCACTGCCAAATCTGCTATCGTGGTGTCTTCTGTTTCCCCACTTCTATGGCTCATTACCGAGGTAAATGAATTTCTCGTTGCTAAATTCACAGCATCAATCGTCTCGGTCAAAGAGCCTATTTGATTCACTTTAATCAAAATGCTATTTGCAGATTTCTCTTCTATGCCACGTTGAAGTCTTTTTACATTAGTGACAAACAAGTCATCACCTACCAGCTGTACTTTATCACCAATACTTGCTGTCAAGGCATTCCATCCTTCCCAATCATCTTCATCCAGACCGTCTTCTATAGAAATAATTGGGTACTTATTAACCCAATCTGTCCAGTGTGCAACCATATCAGAAGTACTTAGTTCTTCTCCTGTTGATTGGTGTAGTTTATAGATTTTCTTTTCAGAATCATAAAATTCAGATGCCGCAGCATCCATGGCAATGAAAATATCTTCACCAGGCTTGTATCCCGCTTTCTCTATTGATTCAAGGACAATTTCTAAAGCTTCTTCATTACTCTTGATATTAGGAGCAAACCCCCCTTCATCTCCAACATTAGTAGAATAATTTTTTGATTTCAGAACATTCTTTAAGTGATGGAAAGTCTCCACTCCCATTCTTAATCCTTCACTGAACGATTCTGCACCAACTGGCATTATCATAAACTCCTGAAAATCAATACTATTATCAGCATGGCTTCCGCCATTCAGAATATTCATCATTGGCACTGGAATAGTATTCGCAGCCACTCCTCCTAAATATCTGTATAACGGCATATTAAGCTCAGAAGCTGCAGCTTTAGCACATGCCAAAGAGACTCCTAAGATTGAATTTGCTCCAAGTCTAGATTTGTTTTCTGTACCATCCAAATCTAATAACAATTGATCAATATATAACTGATCAAAAACATCTACTCCAATAAGCTCATTGAATATTTCACCATTGACATAAGAGACAGCTTGAGTCACTCCTTTGCCTAAATATTTCGACTTATCTCCATCCCGAAGTTCCACGGCTTCATATTTTCCAGTAGATGCTCCAGAAGGCACAGCGGCTCTTCCAAAAAATTCTCCTTCAGTAATTACCTCAACTTCGACAGTCGGATTACCTCTAGAGTCTAATATTTGTCTACCTATAATATCAATTATTTCACTCATTTCTTGTTACGTTTTATCATATTTAAAAACTCATCAAAAAGGTACCTGGAATCATGAGGGCCAGGAGATGCCTCTGGATGATATTGCACACACATGGCTGGCAATATTTTATGCTTAATTCCCTCTATCGAGTCATCATTCAGATTCACATGTGTGACTTCCAATCTTTCATCACTCATTACAGCAGTCTTATCTACAGCAAAACCGTGATTCTGAGTTGTAATTTCACATTTTCCTGATAGGATATTCTTAACTGGGTGGTTTATGCCACGATGACCATTATGCATCTTATATGTCGGTATACCAAAAGATCTAGCTATCAGCTGATGCCCTAGACAAATACCAAATATTGGTTTGTTCGTCTTCATAATTTGCTTAATCACATCAACCGCATAATCCATCGCCCCTGGATCCCCAGGTCCATTGGAAATAAATACTCCATCTGGTTCCCATTCTTCAATTTGAGCCATTGACGATTTAGCATTAAAAACCTTCAACTTGCAATCTCTTTCCACAAAACATCGCAGAATGTTCTTTTTGGTACCATAATCAATTACAGCTATCTTGTATTTTGCATTCTCTTCTCCTAGCAAATAAGATTCTTCCGTACTTACTTTACTTGCCAGTTCTAATCCCTCCATGCTTGGCACCTGGGACAATTTCTTTTTTAGCGCATCAATATCAGAAGAGTAATTAGAGGTTGCAATCAGCGCATTCATAGCACCTTTACTTCTTATATGTCGTACTAGGGCTCGAGTATCAATATCTGCAATAACACCAATATTTTCAGATTGGAAATACTCTTCTACATCAGAATCCGCCATTGCTCTTGAAAATTTCGTATTGAAATTTTTACATATAAGCCCTGCTATTTGAATTTGTTCAGATTCAACATCCTCTTCCTTTACTCCATAGTTTCCGATATGGGCATTTGTCGTTATGAGCAATTGGCCATAAAACGAAGGGTCAGTAAATACTTCCTGGTATCCTGTCATGCCTGTAGAAAAACAGATTTCACCTGTTGATATTCTTTGTTTCCCAAAGGATCTACCTTTAAAAACTGTTCCATCTTCAAGCAAAAGGACAGCTGATCTGTTAGTAACCGTATTCATAAATGAGGGTCTTAATACGGTGGGCAAATATAAATTAAAAAAGGTGATACCTCAGTCTGAGATACCACCTTTATATTATCTTCTATATGTGTATATTACTCCTCTTCTTGAGAAGCTACCGGAGCAGTTGAAGACTTTCTTCTACCTCTCCTCGTTCTCTTTTCTTTCGTTCCAGTTGATGATACAGCATATACTGTATTAAAGTCTACTAATTCAATCATCGCCATTTCAGCACCATCTCCTTTTCGAAAACCAGTTTTAATAACTCGAGTATAACCTCCAGGCCTTTCTGCCACTTTCTCAGCTACAGTGTCAAACAACTCAGTTACTGCATGTTTATCCTGAAGTTTAGAAAAAACTAACCTTCTATTGTGAGTATCATTAGACTTACCTTTTGTAATGATAGGCTCTACAAATTTTCTTAGAGCTTTAGCTTTTGCTAAAGTTGTATTAATTCTTTTATTCTCAATCAAGGCTACTGCCAAATTCTTAAGAAGTGCCTTTCTATGGCCTGTCTTTCTTCCTAAGTGATTGAATTTTTTACCGTGTCTCATCTCTGATTTCTATTCTTCGTCCAGTTTGTATTTAGAAAGATCCATTCCAAATGTCAAACCTTTAGTATTCAATAATTCCTCAATTTCTACCAATGATTTCTTACCAAAGTTTCTAAACTTTAATAATTCATGAGTATCATATTTTACCAATTCTGAAAGAGAATTGATCTTTGCTGCTTTTAAGCAATTGTAAGCCCGTACTGAAAGATCTAAATCCTCAAGAGAAGTTTTAAGAAGCTTTCTCATGTGTAAGATGTGTTCATCTACAACATCTTCTTGTCGAGTCGCCTTATCATCAAAAGTGATGTTCTCATCCGTTATCAACATTAAATGTTGAATAAGAATTTTAGAAGCCTCTTTTACTGCTTCCTCAGGATGAATAGTCCCATCAGTTTTCACTTCTAGAGCTAACTTCTCGTAATCCGTACGCTGTCCAACTCTTGTATTTTCTACAGAGTAAGCGACTTTTTTGATAGGCGTATAAATTGCATCTACAGGTATTACTCCTATAGGAGCATCTTTTGTTACATTCTCGTTTGCCGGCACATAACCACGTCCTTTAGTAATGGTTAATTCCATTTCTAAACTAACGAATGGCTCCATGTGACAAATCACAAGATCAGGATTTGTTACCTTGAAAACATTTGTATGTGTTTCAATATCACCAGCAACGAATCTCTCTTTACCGCTAATAGTGAGATATATTTTCTCTTCTACTGAGTCTTCATCCTCTACAATTCTCTTTAATCTTACCTGCTTGAAATTCAAAACGATGTCCACAACATCTTCTACTACACCTTTGATGGTAGAAAATTCATGCTCAACTCCCGCTACTCTAATTGCAGAAATTGCGAATCCTTCTAATGAAGATAAAAGCACTCTTCTTATTGAGTTTCCAATAGTCTGGCCAAAACCAGGTTCTAATGGTTTGAACTCAAACAAGCCGTCAAAATCATCAGCTTTTTGAAGTAGTATCTTATCTGGTTTATGAAAATTTAGTATACTCATTTATTGAGAAGTAATTTTATGATTACTTAGAATAAAGTTCTACGATTAATTGTTCATTGATTTTCTCTGGAATCTTCTCTCGTTCTGGGTACTCTAAGAAATTACCCTCTTTCCGCTCTGGATTCCATTCCAACCAATTCCACTTTCTAGTTTCAGTACTTCTAGCTTCCACTGAATTCTGAATTACCTCAAGCCCTTGTGATTTACCTCTTACACTTACTACATCACCTGGTTTCAATTGATAAGATGGTATATTAGTTACTACGCCATTTACACAAATATGTCTATGGGTCACTAACTGTCTTGCTCCTCTCCTTGTCGGAGATATGCCAAATCTATAAACAGTATTATCCAAACGTGCCTCTAAAAATTGCAATAGCACTTCACCTGTAACTCCACCTTTTCTAGAAGCTTTGTCAAATGTGTTTCTGAATTGACGCTCGAGTATACCATAAGTATACTTTGCCTTCTGTTTTTCCATTAACTGGATGGCATAGTCTGACTTTTGCTTTCTACGCTTTGAAGGGCCATGTTGTCCTGGACCATACTTCCTTTTATCGAAAGCACGACTAGGTCCATATATTGCCTCACCAAATGATCTGGCTTTTTTAGTCTTCGGTCCTGTGTATCTCGCCATTAATTAGAAATATCTTTTTAAAAAATTTATACTCTTCTTCTCTTAGGAGGTCTACATCCATTATGTGGAAGTGGTGTGACGTCCTTAATACGATTTACTTTAATTCCTACACCATCTATTGCTCTAATCGCTGATTCTCGTCCAGATCCTGGGCCCTTAACATATACTTCCACATATCTCAATCCTGCATCATACGCCTTCTGAGCGGCATCTTTCGCTGCAATCTGTGCTGCATAAGGTGTGTTCTTCTTAGACCCTCTAAATCCAGCTTTACCTGCTGAGGCCCATGAAATAACATCACCTTTTTTATTTGTCAACGAGATAATAATATTATTAAAACTCGCCTTGATGTATGCCAAACCTTCCGGCTCAACATTAACTTTTCTCTTAATTTTTTTAGACTTCGCCATAATCTATTACTTAGTAGCTTTTTTCTTATTAGCTACGGTTTTTCTCTTTCCCTTTCTTGTTCGAGCATTAGTTTGTGTACGTTGACCTCTCAATGGAAGGCCACGTCTATGTCTTACACCTCTATAACATCCAATATCCATTAATCTTTTGATATTCAATTGAGTTTCAGATCTCAGCTCTCCCTCGATCTTGTACTCATCTTGCAACATCTTAGCTAAGATTTTGATGTTATCATCCGTCCAATCCTGAACTTTTACACTGCCATCAATATCAGCTTTCCCTAAGATTTGGGCTGCTCTACTTGGGCCAATGCCATAAATATAAGTGAGACCAACAATGCCTCTCTTGTTCTTTGGTAAATCTATTCCTCCTAATCTTGCCATTATCCTTGTCTTTGCTTAAATCTAGGATTCTTCTTATTTATGACATAAAGTCTCCCTTTACGTCTCACGATCTTGCAATCCACAGATCTCTTTTTTATACTAGCTCGTACTTTCATAACTATTTATATCTAAAAGTTATTCGCCCTCTTGACAAATCATACGGCGACATCTCCACTGCTACTTTATCACCAGGAAGGATTTTTATATAATGCATTCTCATCTTTCCAGATATAGTAGCCACAATAATGTGATCATTCTCTAATCTGACTCTGAACATGGCATTAGATAGAGCTTCCTCTATAATTCCGTCTTGTTTTATTAAATTTTTCTTCGCCATAAAATTTGGGAGTGCAAATATCCAACTTTTATATTAATATTTCCCGTAAATAATCGTTTTTATCAATTTCTAACTCTAACGGAGCATGGTCTGATAATATGTCAGCCGAATCCTTTCCTATCGCCACAGTATGTTCGTAATGCGCTGAAGGTTTTTTATCACCGGTAACAACTGTCCAACCGTCCTTCGACTGCTTCACTTTTCTTGTACCCAAATTAATCATCGGTTCAATAGCAATCACCATTCCTTCCTGCAACCTTATACCTTTACCCTTCTTGCCGTAATTAGGCACTTCAGGGGCTTCATGTAAATTTTCTCCTACACCATGACCTACAAGTTCTCTTACTACTCCATATCCATATTGACCTGAAGTACTTTCTTGAATAGCATAACTGATATCACCAAGCCTTCGTCCAACAATTGCTTGTTCTATTCCCTTGTACAATGAAGCTTTTGTTCTTTGCAATAGCTTTAATGTTTCGTCAGGTATTTCTTTCAAAGCAAAAGTGTAGGCAGCATCTCCAAAAAACCCATTCATAAAGACACCACAATCTATTGATGCTATGTCTCCTTCCTTGAATTCAGATTCATTTGGTATTCCATGCACTACTGCGTCATTCTTAGAAATACACAATGTTGCTGGGAAGTCATTATACCCTTTGAAACCAGGTATTGCTCCATTATCTCTTATCAAAGTCTCTGCCTCTATATCAAGTTCCTTACCTGTGACACCTGGTTTTAATAAAGATACCACGTGAGCCAGAGTTTTTGAAACTAATAAACAACTCTGTCTAATTAACTCAATTTGTTCTGCAGATTTGTAAACTATCATTATAGATTACATTCCAGCCCCTATCGGCTGCATTCCACTTCTTCCTTTTAGCTTTCCAGACTTCACTAGTCCGTCATACTTTCTCATTAAAAGGTAACTCTCAATTTGTTGTAAAGTATCCAATACAACACCTACTAAGATCAAGAGTGAAGTACCTCCAAAAAACAATGCAAAGGCATCATTCACATTACCTATAGCAGCGACTATTGCAGGGAATATTGAAATAAACCCTAAGAAAACCGAACCAGGTAAAGTAACTCTAGTGGTAAGTGTATCAATAAAATCTTCTGTGCTCTTTCCAGGCTTAATACCAGGAATGAACGCGTTTTGTCTTTTTAAGTATTCAGCATATTGTTGTGGGTTTACTAAAAGTGCAGTGTACACATATGTAAACAAAACAACCAATAAAAAGAATATTACATTGTAAGGAATTGACTTCCAATCATTTAACATTAATAGGAAGCTATTCGGGTTATCAGCAGATGACACCCACTGGGCCAATGACATAGGCAAAAACATGATAGCTTGAGCAAAAATAATAGGCATTACTCCTGCTGCGTTCACCTTAAGAGGAATATAATCTCTCGCTCCCGCTAAAGGAACCTGACCACTTCCTCTTCCTACCATTCTTTTTGCAAACTGAATAGGAATCCTTCTTACTCCTTGTACTATCATAATACAGACTAGTACAATTCCAAATAACACTATTAACTCAAGTATAAAGGTCAATAGACCTGTTGTATTAAACTGTGTCAAAACCTCAGCGAAGAATGCTTGGGGTAATGTAGCTATGATACCGATCATGATTAATAATGAAACTCCATTACCAATTCCATTCTCAGTTATTCGCTCACCTAACCACATAGCAAATACGGTACCCGTTGAGAGTATTATTATATTACTAAACCAAAATATACTCTTACTCACTGATGGGTCTATACTTCCAGGGATCGACATGATATATCCCAAATATGCACTTCCTTGTACAAGTGTAATAGCTACAGTAAGCCATCTTGTAATTTGAGTAATCTTCTTTCTTCCTGATTCTCCTTCCTTTTGCTGCAACCTCTGAAAGTATGGCACTGCAAATCCTAGAAGTTGAATAATGATGGAAGCAGTAATATAAGGCATAATTCCTAGTGCGAAAACCGCTGCCCTATTAAATGCTCCACCAGCAAATGTATTTATCAAACCTAAGATATCATTGGCACCTCTTGCACTTGCTGCCGCATCAAGAGCGGAAGGAATTACACCAGGTAGAACAACAAAAGAACCAAATCTATATACCATCAGCAAAGCCAATGTGAATAGAATACGATTTCTCAATTCTTCAATCTTCCAAATATTCTGTAGCGTTTCGATAAATTTATTCATCTCCTTTACTCCTTTTATAAAATAGTTACAACGCCTCCTTTCTCTTCAATAGCCGTCTTTGCCGATGCACTTATAGCATGTACAGTTACATTAACTTTTAAGGCTAATTCACCATTACCTAACACCTTAACCTTGTCTCTTTTCTTTATCACTCCTTGAGCATACAATGATTCTATACTTATATCAGCAGAACCACTCTTCTCAGCTATTGCAGAAAGTCGATCTAGATTTATAGGTATAAAATCTACTCTATTGGGATTTTTAAACCCTCTTTTAGGCAATCTCATTTGAAGCGGCATTTGACCACCTTCAAAAGCTCTTTTAGATGTGTATCCTGATCTAGATTTAGCACCTTTATGACCTCTAGTCGAAGTACCTCCTTTTCCAGACCCTTGACCACGTGCTATTCTCTTTCGAGACTTAACTGCACCCTTTGCTGGTTTTAAACTCTCTAAGTTCATCTCAACTAAATTTCTTCGTATTGAACTAAATGCTTCACTTTATTGATCATACCCATGACCTGAGGAGTCGCCTCCTTTTCTACACTATGATTGGTTTTTCTAAGTCCCAAAGCCAATACTGTAGCCTTTTGTTTTTTAGATTTTCCTATCACACTTCGTGTGAGTGTTACTTTTACTTTTTTCATAGTATACTATATTTACTATCCTTCAAAAAGTTTTTCCAATGTGATACCTCGTTGCTTGGCAATCATATCAGGACTTCTTAATTTCTGTAATGCATCTATTGTAGCTTTGATCACATTATGCGGATTAGAAGATCCTTGTGATTTTGCTAATACATTATGTAATCCACCAATTTCTAGAACGGCCCTCATCGCACCACCTGCAATTAATCCTGTACCATCTGATGCTGGCTTTATCAAAACCTTTCCTGCACCATACTTCCCTTTCTGCTCATGAGGAATAGTTCCTTTTAAGACAGGGAACTTTACTAAATTCTTTTTAGCATCATCTACTGCCTTAGCAATTGATTCTTGTACATCACGAGCTTTACCCAAACCGTGACCTACAGTACCATTTCCATCACCTACCACAACTATAGCCGAGAAACTAAATGTTCTACCACCCTTAGTGACCTTAGCCACACGGTTAAGAGCAACTAACTTTTCTTTAAGGTCAGTTTCTGCAGCCTTTATACGATTATCTTTATTCGCCATTTTCTCTTCTTTTAAAATTTAAGGCCTCCTTCTCTTGCACCATCAGCTAGAGATTTTACTCTTCCATGATACAAATATCCATTTCTGTCAAAGACAACAGAATCTATTTTTATAGACTTGGCTTTTTCTGCAATAAGGACACCTACGTTTTTAGCAGATTCCATTTTAGTTGCCCCCGAATCTACATCTGTTGATCTTGCTTGAGCTAAAGTAACACCAGACTTATCATCTATTAATTGACAATAAATTGCTTTATTACTTCTAAATACAGATAATCTAGGCCTGGTACTTGTACCAGAAACTTTCTTTCTAATTCTGTATTTAATCTTTTGTTTCTTTTGTGCTTTAGATATCATAGCTATCTATTATTTAGCAGCTGTTTTACCAGCTTTTCTTCTAATTTCTTCTCCCGTAAATCTTACTCCTTTGCCTTTGTAAGGTTCTGGTTTTCTCAGCTTTCTAATCTTAGCTGCAATTTGACCTACAAGCTGTTTATCTGTTCCAGATAATATTATCGTAGGACTTGATCCCTTCTCCATTTTCGTCTCCAATTTCACCTCATCTGGTATGTAAAAAAAGATAGGGTGAGAATATCCCAACGCTAACTCTAAAAGTTGACCTTGATTTGAACATCTATAACCTACACCAACTAATTCTAGTGACTTTGTAAAACCTTCAGAGACTCCTATAACCATGTTGTTGATCAATGATCTATACAGGCCATGCATAGCTCTATGTCTTTGTTGATTTGTAGGTCTTGCAACAATTATAGTTCCATCTTCTTCCTTTACAGACATATCCGGATCCAATATCTGTTTCAATTCACCTTTAGGTCCCTTCACAGTGACCACATTCTTGTCAACTGACCATGAAACTCCACTTGGGATACTTATTGGTGCATTTCCTATTCGTGACATAATGGTTCTCTTTTCTAAATCTTATTAATAAACGTAACAAATCAGCTCTCCTCCTACGTTGTCCCTCTCAGCTTGTTTACCAGTCATTAATCCTTTAGATGTAGAAATAATTGCTATCCCCAATCCATTGATAATTCTTGGAAAATCTTTCGATCCTGAATATTTTCTCAATCCAGGCTTACTTATTCTACCCAATTTCCTAATAACCGGCTTCTTTGTAAAAGGGTCGTATTTCAAGGCAATTTTTATTAATCCTTGTGGACCTTCATCTACAAACTTGTATTTCAATATGTATCCTTGATCATAAAGAATCTCAGTGATACTTTTCTTCATGTTAGAAGCAGGTATCTCTACAATTCTATGTCCTGCTTGTTGTGCATTACGCACTCGTGTCAAATAATCTGCTATAGGATCTGTTACTGCCATAGTTATCTATTTACCAGCTTGCTTTAGTAATACCAGGAATCTTCCCTGATAAAGCCATTTCTCTAAATGTCACTCTATTGATTCCAAATTTTCTCATGTAACCTTTAGGTCTTCCTGTAAGTTTACATCTGTTATGCAATCTGATAGGATTAGAATTCCTTGGAAGTAAATCCAATTCATCCCATCTCCCCTCTGCTTTAAGTTGCTTTCGCAATTCCGCGTACTTAGCTACTAGTTTAGCCCGTTTTACTTCTCGAGCAATAATTGACTTTTTAGCCATCTATTTAATTTTTAATCAGATTTTTAAAAGGCATACCAAGTGCTCTTAGAAGTTCATAAGCCTCTTTGTCTGTCTTAGCACTAGTTACAAAAGTGATATCCATTCCTGTAATATTATTCACCTTGTCTATATCTATTTCTGGAAAAATGATTTGTTCCTTGATACCTAAAGTGAAATTTCCTCTTCCGTCAAAACTCTTATCACTTATTCCTCTAAAATCTCTTACTCTTGGAAGGGACACTGAAAGAAGTCTATCTAAGAATTCCCACATTCTGTGCTTTCTCAAAGTCACTTTTGTTCCTATAACCATTCCCTCTCTTAACTTAAAGTTTGAGACAGATTTCTTAGCTATAGTAGGAACAGCCTTTTGCCCAGCAATACTCGTTAATTCTTGTAAGGCTACTTCACTCAATTTCTTATCCTGAGTAGCGGCTCCTACACCTTGATTTATGCAAATTTTTTCCAATTTTGGAACTTGCATAACACTGCTATAGTCAAATTGCTCTTTTAATTTAGAGACAATCTCACTCTTATATTTCTCCTGTAATCTTGGAATGTATGACATTACTTAATTATTTCTCCAGATTTTTTAGAATACCTCTGCAACTTTCCATCTACTAGTTTCTTTCCTACTCTTGTAGGTTCACCAGAATTAGGATCCACCAACATTAAATTTGATATATGTATAGAAGTATTAATTTCCTTAATTCCTCCTGGATCGTTATTCACAGGCTTTACGTGTTTTTTTCTGATGTTTACTCCATCCACCACAGCTCTATTCCTAGCAGGAATAACTTCCAATACTTGCCCCTCTTTTCCCTTATCAGCACCGGCAATTACCTGTACTTTATCACCTTTTTTGATCTTCAGTTTAGCCGCAAATCTTTTCTTAGCCATATCTTTAAAATTTATAGTACCTCAGGTGCTAATGAAACAATTCTCATATAATCCTTTTCTCTTAGCTCTCTTGCCACAGGTCCAAAAATACGAGTACCTCTTGGCTCATCAGCAGCAGTCAAAAGCACTACAGCATTATCATCAAAACGGATATAAGATCCATCTTTTCTTCTTATTTCCTTCTTAGTTCGTACAACCACAGCTTTTGACACCGTACCCTTTTTCACACCTCCCGTTGCAGCTGACTTTACAGTCACTATAATCAGATCTCCTACAGAAGCATACCTTCTTTTACTCCCACCAAGCACCTTGATACAAAGTACTTCCTTTGCTCCTGAATTATCTGCTACTCTTAATCTTGATTCCTGTTGAATCATGTCTTGTGTTATTTAGCTTTTTCTAAAATTTCTATTAGGGTCCATCTCTTGGACTTACTTAATGGTCTAGATTCTTGGATTCTTACTGTGTCTCCAATATTAGACTCATTCTTTTCATCATGGGCCGTGAATTTTTTAGATTTCTTCACGTATTTACCGTAGATCGGATGTCTCAATCTTCTCTCCACAACCACCTTGATTGTTTTGTCCATCTTGTCACTAGTGACTTGGCCGATCAGTTGTTTTTTAATCTTCTCCATTAATGTCTTTTTCTTCTTGAGCGAATTTTTGATCTACTTGTCATTTCCTCTGGACTTAACTTTGCCAATTCTCTTCTTCGCACTTCAGTTTTCAATCTTGCTATATCTCTTCTTACTTCTTTAAGCAGAATAGGATTGTCTAATCCCTTAATAGCATGATCAAATGTCATTTTTTGATATTGAACCTCGGTTTGATTCAGCTCATCCATTAATTCTGGATCTGTGAATTCTTGAAGCTCTATGTATTTCTTAGATGCCATAATCTTCTATTATACGTAGTCTCTTCTAACCACAAATTTTGTCAATACAGGTAACTTTTGTGCTGCTAATCGAAGCCCTTCCTGAGCCACTTCCAGTGAAACTCCATCCATTTCAAAGAGGATTCTTCCCGGTTGTACATTAGCTACATAATGATCCAAAGCTCCTTTTCCTTTACCCATCCTTACCTCTAAAGGCTTTGATGTAATTGGCTTATCCGGAAACACTCTGATCCAAACTCTTCCCTCCCTCTTCATGTATCTAGTCATAGCGATACGCGCAGATTCAATCTGTCGACTCGTTAGCCTACCAGAAGTTGTAGATTTCAAGCCAAATGATCCAAAAGAGATTTCAGTTCCTCTTTTTGCAAGGCCTCTATTTCTACCTTTCTGTTGTTTCCTATATTTTGTTCTTTTCGGTTGAAGCATTTCACTTTATTTCCTTACCAAAAACTAATTTCTGTTATTTCTTCTATTGTCTCCCCCTTTTCTTCTTCCTCCTCTTCTCTTATCTTTTTCAATTCCTATGTTTGGAGAAAGATCTCTCTTACCCAATACTTCACCTTTGAAAATCCACACTTTTACGCCTAATTTTCCATAGACAGTGAGTGCTTCAACTAAAGCATAATCTACATCAGCTCTGAAAGTATGAAGCGGAATTCTTCCATCTTTAAATTGCTCCGATCTTGCCATCTCTGCTCCATTCAATCTTCCACTAATCTTCACTTTAATGCCCTGTGCTCCTCCTCTCATGGAGTTCTGTATAGACATTTTAGCCACTCTTCTGAAGTTCATTCTGCCTTCTAACTGTCTAGCAATATTTTCAGCAACAATAGTTGCATCTAATTCAGGCTTTCTTATTTCAAAAATGTTAATCTGTACATCCTGACCAGTAAGTTTCTTCAACTCCTCTCTAATTCTATCTACTTCAGACCCCCCTCTTCCAATTATTATTCCTGGTCTCGAAGTATGTACAGTTATTGTGATCCTCTTCAATGTTCTTTCGATCACTATTCTCGCCACACCACCTTTGGGTACACGAGCTTTTAAATAGGATCTGATTTTTTCGTCCTGCACAACCTTGGCACCGAAATCCTTTCCTCCGTACCAATTAGATTCCCATCCTCGAATGATACCTAATCTATTACCTATTGGATTTGTCTTCTGACCCATGCTTTGATTTTATTCTTCTTCGTCGTTAAGGTTGTCTATTTCTACTCTGTTCTCTACAACTAGAGTTACGTGATTTGTACGCTTTCTAATTCTGTGCGCTCTACCATGTGGTGCCGGTCTAAACCTTTTCAAAAATGCACCATCATCCGAGAACACTTCTTTTACATATAAATCATAATCAGCAGCGCTGTACGCCATGTTAGCCTGGTTTTCCCAGTTGCTAATCGCTGAAAGAAGTACTTTCTCTAACCACTCAGCCGCTTCTTTCTTTGTAAACTTCAACACATTTAAAGCGTCATCTACTGATCTATCCCTCACCAGGTCACACACTAGCCTCATTTTTCTAGCAGACAATGGGCAGTTTCTCAATTTTGCTGTTGCTTCCATTTCTCGTTTATTTTCTATTTCCTGAGTGTCCTCTGTAAGTACGAGTAGGAGAAAACTCACCTAGCTTATGACCTACCATATTTTCAGTAACAAATACTGGTATAAACGTCTTCCCATTATGCACTGCTATAGTTTGACCAACCATATCAGGAATAATCATAGAAGATCTTGACCAAGTTTTCACTACAGTCTTTTTGTTCGATGACTTAGCCTTATCTAGCTTAGACAACAACTTATGAAACACATAAGGTCCCTTCTTTAATGATCTAGGCATGCCTACTTCTTAGTTTTTCTTTTAGAAATAATCAATCTATTCGAATTTTTATTCGGATCTCTGGTTTTTTGACCTTTGGCCATTATTCCAGTTCTTGATCTTGGATGTCCTCCTGATGAACGACCTTCACCACCACCCATTGGGTGATCTACTGGGTTCATGGCTACACCTCTTACTCTAGGACGTCTTCCCTTCCATCTATTTCTTCCTGCCTTACCCAAGTTTTGAAGCCTGTGATCAGGATTAGATGTTGTTCCTATAGTCGCTAAACAAAAAGCCAATATTCTTCTTACTTCACCAGAAGGCAATTTAACACTCACGTATTTACCTTCTTGCCCCATTTTTGTGGCAAATGTTCCTGCACTTCTCGCTAATGCTGCACCTCTCCCAGGAGTCATTTCGATAGCATGTATACTAGACCCTAAAGGAATTTTACTTAGAGGCAATGCATTTCCAACTTCAGGAGTAGCATTTTCACCGGATACTATTGTAGAACCCACTTTCAGTCCATCAGGAGCTACGATATATCTCTTTTCACCATCACTATATTGGATTAATGCAATATTCGCCGACCTGTTAGGGTCGTACTCCAAAGTCATCACTTCACCTTTCACTCCATGATTATCCCTTTTAAAGTCGATAATCCTATATCTTCTCTTGTGGCCACCACCGATATTCCTTACGGTCATTTTACCATCATGGTTCCTACCACCAGACTTCTTCAACTTAGCCAAAAGAGATTTTTCTGGCTTCCCCTTACTCAGGTGACTGTTATCAGTTGAAATTCTGGTACGAAGACCAGGAGTAACCGGATTATATTTTTTTACTGCCATTTCCTTCTCTTATAAATCGCCGAAGAAATCAATTTCATCTCCCGGAGATAATGTCACAATAGCTTTTTTGTAAGATGACTTTCTACCCTTCTGTACACCTGACCTAGTGTTTCTCACTTTGCTCTTCCCGGGTACGATCATAGTGTTCACCGCTTCTACGGATACACTATACATATCCTCTACAGCCTTTCTTACTTCCAATTTATTTGCCTTCTTATCCACCACGAAGGTGTATTTTCCACCGTCTTCAGAAATATTTTCTGTTTTCTCAGTGATCAAAGGCTTTATTAATATATTCTTTGCCATGTCTTACTTGCTCTCAAAAGTTTTAACAATCTCTGCTATTGAACCTTCAGTCAAAACCAACTTCCCTGCATTTAAAATTGCATAAGGAAATATGTCTTTGGCATTCATAACACCTGATTTGGGTAAATTCCTAGCACTCAAGTATAAATTCTTATCGTAATCATTAGTCACAACTAACGACTTCGCTTCATTCACTCCTAATCCACTTAATACCTGTGCGAATTGAGAAGATTTAGGCTGATCAAATGTAAAATCTTCAACCAAAACAATATCTCCTGCTGCAGCCTTAGCAGACAAAGCTGATGATTTCGCCAAAATCTTCACCTTCTTGTTCAATTTGAAACTATAATCTTTAGGTCTCGGTCCAAATATTCTACCACCGCCTCTAAATATTGGAGACTTAATAGAACCTGCCCTCGCTGTACCTGTACCTTTTTGTTTCTTTATCTTTTTTGTTGAACCTGCAATCTCTCCTCTCTCCTTTGCCTTATGCGTTCCTTGTCTTTTATTGGCTAAGTGCTGCTTAACACTTAGATACAATACATGCTCATTTGGTTCAATACCAAATATGTTGTCAGGAAGGTCTACTTTCCTTCCAGTCTTACTTCCATCTATGCTTAAAACTACCAACTTCATTGTACTCTACTTTTCAATGATTACAAATGAACCTTTGTGTCCAGGTACACAACCCTTCACCAAAATCAGATTCTTATCAGAAAATATTTTAACCACTTTGAGGTTTTTAGTCTTTACTCTTGTGCCACCAGTTCTTCCTCCCATCTTCATGCCTTTCACCACCTTAGATGGTGTAGCACAAGCACCAATCGCTCCAGGAGCTCTCTGTCTGTTATGCTGACCATGAGTAGCTTGTCCAACGCCGCCAAACCCATGACGCTTTACAACACCTTGAAAACCTTTTCCTTTAGTAGTACCTACGACATGGACCATATCACCTTCTGCAAATATTTCATCCACATTAATCGCATCTCCTATAGACTTTTCTACAATATCGAAGTCCCTCATCTCTACTACCTTCCTAAATGGTCCAGAACCAGCTTTCTTAAAATGCCCTAGCTCTGATTTAGAAGTGTTTTTCTCTTTGGCCGAGCCATAGCCCATTTGAATACTAGAGTACCCATCTGATTCTACCGACTTGACTTGAGTCACTTTATTTGGAGAAGCATCTATAACAGTACAGGCCACATTGCGACCATCGCTGTCATACACACTAGTCATACCTATTTTTTTTCCAATTATGCCATTCATAAAACTGACAATTTATCTTTCACACTTCATCACTGAAATGTTTAAACCAATTTATAAGAACTGAGATTTGTTATTACGACAACTTCACCTGAATATCTACACCACTAGGCAACTCTAATTTAGAGAGCGCGTCGACTGTTTTTTGAGTCGGAGTGTAAATTTCAATGAGTCGCTTATGCGTCCGAAGCTGGAACTGCTCCCGAGATTTTTTATTAACGTGTGGGGACCGTAAAACGGTAAACACTTCTTTCTCGGTTGGCAGCGGAATCGGACCAGTAACAACAGCACCACTAGTTCTTACAGTTTTCACGATCTTCTCCGTTGATTTATCCACCAAATTGTGGTCGTAAGAACGAAGTTTAATCCTGATTTTCTGATTCATAACCTATTATAAAATATATTAATTATTTTCTAAGAGTGCGCAAAGGTACTATTAATTATTTAATATCCAAATTTGGACATTAAACATTTACAGTTCCGGCAGCCTTTTCCATTATTTCTTTTGCAATTCCCTTAGGAACTGGAGCATAGTGTGAGAATGTCATAGTACTATTCGCTCTTCCTGAAGTAATAGTACGTAAGTCAGTCACATAGCCAAACATCTCCGATAACGGTACATCAGCAGTAATCTTTACTGCACCACTTGCAGTAACCTCTTGTCCTTTTGGAAGACCTCTTCTTCTATTGAGGTCACCAATTACACTACCTGTATATTCTTCTGGAGAGATTATCTCCAATTTCATTATTGGTTCAAGAATTTGAGGGCCTGCTTGTTTAGCAGCCACTTTAAATCCTTCTTTAGCACACAATTCAAATGCAATAGGCTTAGAATCCACCTGGTGAATACTTCCATCATACACTCTCACTTTCATACTATCTATAGAGTATCCTGCAAGGACCCCATTACCCATCATGGCATTAAAACCTTTGACAATAGAAGGCATTAATTCCTTTGGAATCTTACCACCTACAATCTTATTCACAAACTGCAACTTAGTCTTACCGTTTTTGAAATCATCGCTATCTAAAAACTCCTGATCAGCTGGCCCCAATTCAAACTCCATATCGGCAAATAGTCCGGCTCCACCAGATTGCTTCTTCAATCTCTCTCTATGTTGAACTGATCTAGTAAGCGCTTCTCTGTAGTTCACCTGAGGTTCACCTTGATTACACTCTACTTTGAATTCTCTTCTCAATCTATCTACAATAATCTCTAGGTGAAGTTCACCCATTCCACTAATGATCGTCTGATTCGTCTCTTGATCGTATTGCACTCTAAAAGTTGGATCTTCTTCAGCCAATTTTGCCAATCCAATCCCCAACTTATCCATATCTTTTTGAGACTTAGGTTCTACCGCTACTCCAATTACTGGATCTGGGAAAACCATCGATTCAAATACCAAAGGAGATTTTTCTGCTGTAAGTGTATCACCAGTCCTAAGATCTTTAAACCCTACACCTGCAGCAATATCACCAGCTTCCACAAATGGAATTGCATTTTGCTTATTAGAATGCATTTGAAACAATCTCGAAATACGTTCTTTCTTCCCTGTTCTATTATTTAATATATAAGAACCAGCCTCCAGTTTTCCTGAATACACTCTAAAGAATGCCAATCTACCTACAAAAGGATCGGTTGCAATCTTAAATGCTAGAGCAGAAAAAGGCTCATTTATACTCGGTTGTCTTTCTTCTTCTTTTTCAGTGTCAGGATTTGTACCTGTAACTGATCCAATATCAAGAGGAGATGGTAAAAATGCACATGCTGCATCCAAAACTGCCTGAACTCCTTTATTCTTAAATGCAGATCCACACATCATAGGTACAAACTTCGCATCCAATACTGCCTGACGCACAGCTGTACGCATCTCTTCTTCAGTGATACTATCTGGATCTTCAAAATACTTTTCCATCAATGTATCATCATACTCTGCAACCGCCTCCAAAAGCTTCTCTCTCCACTCAGCTACAACATCCACTAAGTCTTCAGGAATTTCGATCTCTTCAAAAGTCATTCCCATATCATCCTCATTCCAAACGATAGCCCTACCTGTGATTAAGTCCACCACACCTTTAAAGGTCTCCTCAGCACCAATTGGCACCTGAAGAGGAATCGCTTCTGATCCTAGTTTATCTTTTACATCTTTTACAACAGTAAAAAAATCAGCACCAGATCTGTCCATTTTATTGACAAACCCTATTCTTGGAACACTGTAACCATCGGCCAACCTCCAATTCGTCTCTGACTGAGGCTCTACCCCACTCACAGCACAAAACAAGAAAATCAAACCATCTAGAACTCTTAATGACCTATTCACTTCAACTGTGAAATCCACGTGTCCAGGAGTATCAATGATATTCATCGCATACTCTTGATCCATCCAGTTCCATGAAGTTTTTGTTGCAGCAGAAGTAATAGTAATACCT